>JANNBG010000336.1:0-1969 GCA_031385205.1 Rhodobacterales bacterium | reverse complement strand
GTTTGCCCATTTCGTGCTGAAAATGATAGCTGATGCCAAAGCGTTCCATCATGCGGCAGGCAAATTGCAGGTCGCTTTCGCGGTACTGCACGGTGTATTCCAGCGAAGGGTAACTCCGTCCGCATTTGTTCTTGTACAGCGCACCGCTGACCTGATAGGGCGCCAGCAGTTCCTTCAGGATCTCGTCCACTTTCTTGTTATGGAAAATCCGTTGGTTGCGCCGGTGTCTTGCCAGCCAGAGCCATGGCACCAGCGTCAGATTATAGCGAAACCCATGTGCCGCTTCACCGAGCCGTGAGGCACTGCTGACCACACCATCGTAGAACTTCGGACCGCTGGACGTTTTCACTTCGACGGTTGCATGGGTGCCGACAAGCGCGTCAAAATCGACAGCGGCATTTTCCGACAGGGCTTCGACATGGTATTCGAAAAGACCGTTCATCATATCTGTGCCGTTAAACCGCAACAGACACAGCTCGTCTTCACCCAAACCGGTATGCAACTTGCCGAGCCGTCCGGCCTGCTTCAAAACAGTGCTCATCAGGAAGCCCTCGTGAAATGTCTTGCGCGCCCAAATACGGCGCAGGGTTGGTTTCGATATGAATAACTCTGCATGCAGTATGCCCCAGCCCAAAACTTACGCAAGCGGGAATCAAGCGTTACCGCGCGATCGTGGTACCTTTCGCATCGAAAGCAAAGGCATGATGGTCGGCCCAGGTCAGGTCGACGGGGGCATCGACGTGATAATCATGCTGGCCAAACAACCTGACCGTGCAAGTCTGCCCTTGCGGCAGGGTGACGAGCAGGTTGGTATCACCGCCAAGTCGTTCAACATGGGCGATGATGCCGCTGATTTTGCCTTCGGTTGCGATCTGCACATGTTCGGGGCGGATGCCCAGCGTTGCGCCCGGTGCGCCCAGTGTCCCGGCGTTCAGGAAGTTCATCGATGGCGCACCAAGGAAACCTGCGACAAACTGGTTGGCGGGGCTGTTGTACAACTCCATCGGGCTGCCAATCTGTTCGATCCGCCCATCGCGCAGCACGACGATGCGGTCGGCCAGCGTCATCGCTTCGGTCTGGTCATGCGTCACATAAACCATGGATGCGCCCAACTCGCGGTGCAGACGTGCGATTTCCACTCGCATCGCCATGCGCAAAGCGGCATCCAGGTTGGACAGCGGTTCATCAAACAGGAACAGGTCGGGTTTCCTGACAATCGCGCGCCCAATCGCCACTCGCTGGCGTTGACCGCCAGACAGTTCTGACGGGCGGCGGTGCAGATAGTCTTGCAATGACAGCATTTTTGACGCGGTGGCGATGCGGTCCGTGATGGTGGCGCTCGGCTCCCCCGCCTGCCTCAAACCCAGCCCCATGTTCCCCTCTACGGTCAGGTGGGGATACAAAGCATAGGATTGAAACACCATCGCGATGCCACGTTTGGCAGGGGGCACATCCGTCACATCGCGCCCGCTGATGGTGATGCGGCCCGTCGTCACATCCTCCAGCCCCGCAATCGCGCGCAACAGCGTTGATTTGCCGCAGCCAGAGGGGCCGACAAAGACGATGAACTCGCCCTCATTCACTTGCAGCGATATGTCATGCAAAACCTTGGTGGCCCCGAAGGATTTCGAAATGTTTTCAAGCGTCAGCGTGGCCATCCTAAAGCTCCACTACCTTACCCGTGCGGATCGACTGATCTGCCGCCAAACAAATTGCCAAGGATTGCACCGCATCCTGCATATGCCGGGTCAGGTCGATATCTTCTGCAATTGCGCGCCGCATATAGGCCTGTTCCGCATCGCATAACGCCTGATGCCCCGGTTCACCCGGAAAATCGATGATGCGGTCAACGCCCCCCGTGGGATGCACCTTGATCACCCCCACCTTCGTATGGCTATCCACCGAATCCGTGCCCGGCCCATCCTGTGACACGATGCTGACCGACCCATTCGCACTGATGATATCCTTC
>JANNBG010000323.1:0-2102 GCA_031385205.1 Rhodobacterales bacterium | reverse complement strand
CGAAAACCTGTTCCGCAAGACTACGGATGAGGAACGCGCCGAATGGCAGGTCAGGTTCGCGGGCGTGCGAACGTAGCATCTGCACAATACCTGCTGAAAAACCCGGCACATCTTTCGGGGCGGGCCACGCTATGCAACGCCTCTCCGCAGTTGCAAGATGGCCCAAAGCCCGGACCGAACCCATGAAAATCCTTATCGTCGATGACGACCCCCATATCCGCGAAATCCTGACCATCGCCTGCGACCGCGCCGGATACATCACCATCACCGCCAATGACGGCCAGTCCGCCATTCGCTGCGCCCATCGTGAGGCCCCCGATCTGATCGTGCTCGATGTCGGCCTGCCCGAATGGGATGGGCTAGAGGTCTGCCGCCGCATCCGCGCCACATCCGACGTCCCCATCCTGTTCCTGACGGCGCGGGATGATGAGGTGGACCATATTCTGGGGCTCGAGATGGGGGCCGATGATTACGTGACCAAACCCTTCAGCCCGCGCGAACTGCTGGCGCGCATCAAGGCCATCCTGAAACGCACCCACGCCACCCCCGCCCGTGCCCTGTCACACGGCCCCCTGCGCATCGACCCTGCCCGGCATTTATGCCACCTCGGCGACACTCCCATCACCCTGACCGCCACCGAAATGGCGCTGCTGACCCGCCTGATGCAGCATCCCGATATGGTCGTCACACGCCCGCAACTGGTCGATGCCGTCTGGGGCCGCACCAGCCAGATCAGCGACCGCACGCTCGACAGCCACCTGCGCAACCTGCGCGCCAAACTGGGCACGGGGTTGATCGACACCGTGCATGGCATCGGCCTGCGGATGGCCCCCCAGGATGCGTAAACCATGACGCGCAAATGGCGGCCATCCCTGTTGCTCGTCCTCGGTGGCACCATCGCTGCCGTGCTCACCTTGCCGGTCATCGGCCTGTTCGCCCTGCGCGCCCTGTCACCCCTGCTTGGCTTTCGCCAGTCCGCCCTGCTGATTGCTGCCGGTGTTCTGATCGCCGCCGCCATCCTCGGCTTTCTGCTGTGGCGCTTGCTTCTGACCCCCATCACCGCCCTTGCCGACCACGCCGCCCGCATTACCGCCGGGGCCGAAACCCCCTTGGCCCATTACGGCACCCAGGAACTACGCGCGCTTGGCCAATCCGTGCAAACCATGGCCCGCACCCTGCAATCGCGAGAGGCCACAATCCGCAGCTTTACCGACCACGTCACGCATGAGTTGAAATCCCCCCTCACGGCCATCCGTGGTGCCGCCGAAATGCTGGAATCCGGCCCCGATGCCCGCCTTCTCGCCACCATTACCGGGGCCACCACGCAAATGGAGGCGCAACTGACCGCCCTGCGCCGCATGGCCGCCGCGCGTGATCCGCTGCCTCCCGGTACGGTCAGGGTCGTGGATGTGCTGGCCGATTTGCAGGCCCATGGCGTGCAGATCATCGCCCAAGGTAACACCCCATTGCCTCTTGCCCGCGAAGGCATGCTCGCCGTCCTGACCCAGCTTGTCACCAACGCCGCCGCCCATGGGGCCAGCCACGTCACCTTGACCACATCGCAGAACACGCTGACCATCACCGACAACGGCACCGGAATTTCCAAAGGAAACCAACCCCGTATCTTCACTCCGTTTTTCACCACACGGCGCGAGAGCGGTGGCACTGGCCTCGGCCTGCCCATCGCGCACGCCATCCTGCAAACCAACGGCGCCAGCATCGCCCATATGCCCACAAACGCAGGCACGACATTCAGCATCACATTCGGGGTGGAATGATGGTGCCCGGAGACGGCGGTTCGAGACATTTCCATATCGACACATAGCTGAATAAGTTATTATCTCTCAACACGTTAACAATTTCCTCACCTTCTCATGGGTACCCATAGGTTCCCACCCAATCACCTGCTGCGTGGGGGGCTAAAGGGTGGGCCACAAAAGGTGGGCTGGACGGAAAATCCATGGTGCAGTTGAACAACCTCAACCAACTGAAAGCCAAGAACTTGGTCGCGGGCAAGTATGCCGATGGCCAAGGCTTGTGGCTCGTCAAACGCGACCGCTACCACGGCAAATGGATACTGCGGATCATGGTTTCGGGCAAAC
>JANNBG010000319.1:0-2700 GCA_031385205.1 Rhodobacterales bacterium | reverse complement strand
ACCATCGCCTTTATGCCTGCCCAAGTTGAACGCCTGTTCCGCGCCGCCAAAGCCCTGAATTTGCCCGTCAAACTGCATGCCGAACAGCTGAGTGACCAAGGCGGTGCCACCCTTGCCGCCCGCTATAACGCGCTCTCCGCCGATCACCTCGAATACCTCTCGCCCACTAGCATCCACGCCATGAAAGCCGCAGGCACCACCGCTGTCATCCTGCCCGGCGCCTTTTACACCCTGCGCGAGGTCCAAATCCCCCCCATCGCTGCCCTGCGCGCCGCTGGTGTGCCCATGGCCATCGCCACCGATTGCAACCCCGGCTCCTCGCCCATGACCTCACTCCCCCTCGCCATGAACATGGCCTGCACTCTGTTCCGCATGACCCCGGTTGAGGCCTTGCAAGCCACCACCATCAACGCCGCCCGCGCCCTGGGGCTGCATGACCGTGGCACCATCGCAGCAGGCATGCGCGCCGATCTGTGCCTCTGGGATGCCACGCACCCGGCTGAGATCAGCTACCGCATCGCCACCCACCCCCGCCATCGCATGATAGGAGGACAATCATGGTTTCCATCCCCCTGATCCCCGGTCAGATCACCCTGTCAGACCTCGAAATGATCTGGCGCGATGAACGCTCTTTCCACCTTGACCCCAGCTGCCGTGCCGCCGTTGATGCCGCAGCCGCCGTCGTCGCCCGTGCTGCTGCCGGAACCGAGGCCATCTATGGCGTCAACACCGGCTTTGGCAAACTCGCAAGCATCAAGATCGCCCCGCAAGATACGGAAACCTTGCAAAGAAACCTGATCCTGTCACATTGCGCAGGGGTCGGTGACCCCATGCCCGGCCCTGTGGTCGATCTGATGATGGCCCTCAAAATGCTCTCCCTTGGCCGTGGCGCATCGGGTGTGCGATGGGCCGTGATCGACCTGATCCAGACCATGCTGACGTATCGCATCCGCCCCGTTGTGCCCGCCCAAGGCTCCGTCGGCGCATCGGGTGACCTTGCCCCCTTGGCCCACATGGCCGCTGTCATGATGGGCGAAGGCTTTGCCACCTGTCAGGGCCGCGTCATGCCGGGGGCAGAGGCGTTGCAGCTGTGCAAACTCACCCCCCTCGTGCTGGGCGCAAAGGAAGGCCTCGCCCTCATCAACGGCACCCAGTTTTCGCTCGCCTATGCCCTCGCTGGCCTGTTCGATGCCTGGCGGCTGGCCCAAACCGCTCTTGTGACCTCTGCCATGTCCACCGACGCCATCATGGGCTCCACCGCCCCCTTGCACCCCGAAATCCACGCTTTGCGCGGCCACAAAGGTCAGATCGAGGCCGCCGCCACCATGCGCGCCCTGCTCGACGGCTCCATCATCCGCGACAGCCACCGCATCGGCGATACCCGCGTACAAGACCCGTACTGCATCCGCTGCCAGCCGCAGGTCACCGGGGCCGCGATGGATGTGTTGCGCATGGCTGCCGTCACGTTGGAAACCGAGGCGAACGCCGCCACCGATAACCCCCTTGTTCTGTCCGATGGGCAGATCGTATCCGGTGGCAACTTCCACGCTGAACCCGTTGGTTTTGCTGCAGATATGATCGCATTGGCCATCAGCGAGATCGGCGCCATCGCGCAGCGTCGCGTGGCGCTGATGGTGGACCCGGTCCTCAGTTTCGATCTGCCCGCGTTCCTCACACCCAAACCCGGCCTCAACTCTGGCCTGATGATTGCCGAGGTCACGACAGCGGCCCTGATGTCTGAGAATAAACACGCCGCCCACCCCACGGTCATCGATTCAACGCCGACATCTGCCAATCAGGAAGACCACGTCAGCATGGCCGCCCATGGCGCGCGCCGTCTGATGCGGATGAATGATAACCTGAGTGTCATTCTGGGGGTCGAGGCGATTTGCGCCGCGCAAGGCATTGATTTCCGTGCACCTTTGGTCACCAGCGCCCCTTTGGCCCGCGTTGTCGCGCACTTGCGCAGCTATGTGAAAACGCTTGATAACGACCGCTTCATGGCCCCCGACCTCGCCGCCGCAAGCGCCCTTGTCGCCGATGGGTCACTCGCAAACGCCGCCCTCACCCCCCTGCCGGAGCTGTAACATGACCCGCCACAACACCCGCGACATTTATCCCGCAACCGGCACCGAACTGACCGCCAAATCATGGCTGACCGAGGCCCCCTTGCGCATGCTGATGAACAACCTGCACCCCGATGTGGCCGAAAACCCGCACGAACTGGTCGTCTACGGTGGCATCGGTCGTGCCGCCCGCACATGGGAGGATTTCGACCGCATCTGCGCTGCGCTGCGCGACCTGAACGACGATGAAACCCTGCTGGTGCAATCCGGCAAACCCGTCGGCATCTTTCGCACCCACAAAGACGCCCCCCGCGTGCTGATCGCCAACTCCAATCTGGTCCCCCATTGGGCCACATGGGACCATTTCAACGAACTCGATAAAAAGGGCCTGATGATGTATGGCCAGATGACCGCGGGGTCGTGGATCTACATCGGCACCCAAGGCATCGTGCAGGGCACCTATGAAACATTCGCCGAGGCAGGCCGCCAGCATTATGATGGGTCACTGAAAGGCCGCTGGATTCTGACGGGCGGTCTTGGCGGTATGGGCGGTGCGCAACCGCTTGCCGCTGTCATGGCTGGTGCCTGCTGTCTGGCGGTGGAATGTGATGAAAGCCGGATCGATTTTCGTATA
>JANNBG010000317.1:0-6630 GCA_031385205.1 Rhodobacterales bacterium | reverse complement strand
TCGCAGGAACTTTACGGCTATGACGCTGTCCGCCTTGAAGGGTTCGATTGAACCTTGCCGGTGCTGGGGTCACCACGAACCTGGCACCGGCGCATGGCCATGGTGAGATTGGCAACCAAATCATTGATCGGTTCAGGGATGCACTGGCAGTTCCAGTTCGCTGAACGGGCAGACACGCAGAAAAGGTTGAACGACGGTCGTGTTCGCTCGGCCATTTGTTCCCGGTTGGATGGTGATACGCCTGTGTGCGGACGTCAGGGCATCTTTCCGCCGAAGGCATGCTGCTGCGGTCGTGGCCAATTGGTGACAGGAGGGGGCAAATCGGATATGCTGTAAGGGCAAGCAGATTCGCCTTAAAGTTTTACAGTCCAATTTCAATTCGCCTATTCGCAGGAGACATTTCATGGTCGCCGAACCGGCAGAGACTTGCCTTGTCATTTCGCGTTTCGGGCCGTTGCGGTTTCAGTCGGCGGGGGGGTTTCTTGGCTTGAACCTGACAGGGACGACGCGGGATCTGCTGGCGTTTCTGTTGGTGCGGGGGGGGATGCCGGCGCGGCGGGATGTGCTGGTGGCGACGTTCTGGCCAGACTCAACGATGGACAAGGGGCGGTCGGCGCTGACGACAGCGATCTGGCGGATCAAGAAGGTGCTGGCGGGCCTGCCGCAGGTGACGCTGCGGGCGATTGATGATCTGATCGTGCTGGAACTGGGGCCGGGGGTGGTGCTGGATGCGGTGGCTTTGCGCCATGGGCTGACGCTGGCACGGGCCGATGGCAAGGCGCTGTCAGAGGCGGCAGAGGTGGCATTGGCAGTGGCGGTGGAGCGGTGCAGCGGTGTGGCGCTGGAGGGGTGCGATGCGCATTGGGCGCTGGCGGAGCGGGAGCATCTGGCGGGGCTGCATCTGGCAGGATTGCTGATGCTGATGCAGGGGGCAGAGGCGCGGGGTGACTGGGCGGATGCGCTGCAATGGGGGCGGGCGCTGTTGGCGGTGGACGCGCTGAATGAGGCGGTGCATCACCAGATGATCGCGCTGTATGCGCGGGCGGGCGAGCGCCGGCGGGCAGTGCTGCAATTTGAGACGTTGCGCCAGCTGCTGCGGGACGAGTTGGGTGTGATGCCGGACGCGGAAACGGTTGCACTGCGCAACCGCATTCTGACAAGCACGCCTGCTGTGCCTGTATCACCGCGCATGCGGGTGCGTGACGCGGCGGTGACGCATCTGTGACGGCTTGGGCGGGCAGGCGTGACTGGCGGGGCAACGGGGCCTGTTAGGCTGCCAGGTGAAACAGCAAGGTCAGGCCTGTGCCCCATGTTCTTCGCAGCAGTGACGATGCCGATCTGGACAGCCAGATTTTCGTGCTGCGCTTGCCGGGTGACCGGGCAGGGGCGGGGCTGGAACATGTGAATACAGGCATCTTGACGCAGCATGCGACGCTGCACGAGGCATTTGGCCGCATCATTGCAATCGTCGATCCCGATAACAGCCGCGACCGGCGGCATTGAAACGCAAAGGAAGCCGTCATGCTGACCAACCAGTTCCCCGGGGTGCATGTGCAGGAAATCCCGTCAGGTGCGCGGCCTATCGCGTCGATTTCGACGTCGAACACGGCGTTTATCGGGATCTTTCGCAAGGGGCCGATTGATGACGCTGTGCGCATCACATCATGGGCGGATTTCGAGAAGATCTATGGTGGGCTGTGGGTGGAAAGCGACACAAGCTATGCGGTGCGCCAGTATTTCCAGAATGGCGGATCGGTGGCGTTTGTGGTGCGGGTGGGGGTGGAACGCATGGCCGTCGCGGCCGACGCTGCGGCCATTCCGCCGGTTGTGGCGGTTGTGGCGATCGGGTTGGCGCGGGCTGATCTGGATGTGATGGATAACGTCAATCCGGCGGATGCGGCGGCGGTACCTGGGCTGGTCGTGACGGCATTGAACGAAGGGTCATGGGGCGATGATCTGCGCATCGGCATTGGCACACGCACGCCTGCAATCGACAGCTATGATCTGGTGATCCGGTCCTACAAGGGCAATCTGCTGCTGGCGCAAGAGGTGTATCAGGCGGTCTCGACCGATGCCACGTCGGCGCGGTATGCCGACAGGCTGGTGAACGGGGTGTCGGCCTTGGTGACGGTTGCCGCCGTTGATGGTGTATTGCCGCGGCATGAGACACCGGCATTGGGGTCTGCGCCTGCGCGTGAAAGCACGTTGTTGCAGTTGAAGGATGCACCAAAGGGGTCGTTGCTGGCCTTGACGGGGGGATTTGACGGGGTATTGCCGACGAGCGTCGGGTGGATGCCAGACATCGCTGCGGCGATGATGGGGTCGAACGCGACACGGACGGGCATGAATGCGCTGGAGGATATCATTCCGGATATCTTCAACCTGATGTGCATCCCGATGGCGGCACAAATGGATGTGGCCAATGCGGTTGCGGTCTATGAGGCGGCAGAGGCGTTTTGCCGGGATCGTTTCGCCTTTCTGATCGTCGATCCGGGCGCGGGCAGCGTGCATGGCACAGTGTATGCCAACTGGTTTTCGCAACTGGGAGGGGCGATGTCGCGCAATGCGGCGGGATACTTTCCGGCCCTGACCTTTGCCGATCCTGAGGCTGCGGGCAACAATCGTATCATGGGGCCATCGGGCATGGTGGCGGGCATGATGGCGCGGATTGATGCATCACGCGGCATCTGGAAATCGGCGGCGGGCACGGAGACGCGGTTTTCTGGGGGCGAACCTGCAGCCTTGCTGACCGATCTGGAGCAGGAACCGCTGAACCGGCTGGGCATCAACGTGATCCGGTCCTTTCCGGTTTACGGCAACATCATCTGGGGCGCGCGCACGCTGGCGGGGGCGGATGATCTGGCGGATGAATACAAATATGCAGCCGTGCGCAGGACGGCGCTGTTCATTCAGCAAAGTCTGCAACGCGGGCTGAAATGGACGGTATTCGAGGGCAATGACGAGACGCTGTGGGGGCAAATCCGGATGAACGTGAAGGCGTTCATGCAGGGCCTGCACCGGCAGGGGGCGTTTCAGGGCAATGTGGCGGCGGATGCCTATCTGGTGAAATGCGACAGCGAAACGACGACGCAGGCGGATATCGACCTTGGCATCGTGAACATCCTTGTGGCCTTTGCGCCGCTGAAACCTGCGGAATTCGTGCTGCTGAACTTTACGCAACTGACAAAGTTGCCGGACTGATCCCTGTGACAAAAGGAGACGATGATGGCGCGCGTATCGGCAAGTGGCCAGCGGCTGGACCCCTACCTGAATTCCAAATTCCGCATCGCGTGGGATGGGAAATTTGTGGCAGGGGTGCAGAAGGTCTCGGCGTTGAAAAAGACCATCGAGGTGGTGGAAACGCGGTCAGGGGGTGACCCGTCGAGCCCGTTCAAACTGCCGGGGATGGCCAAGTATGAGGCGATCACGATGGAACGGGGCATCACGCATGCGGTAGAATTTGAGCAGTGGGCGAACAAGGTGTGGAGCCGGTCGAACGGCTTTGGCGCGGAGGTGTCGCTGAAGGATTTCCGCAAGGATATCCAGTTGGAGATGTACAACGAGGCGGGCCAGTTGGTGCTGCGCTATAACATCTTTAACTGCTGGGTGAGCGAGTTTCAGCAGGCACCTGAACTGGATGCAAGTGCCAGCGGCGTGGCGATTGAATCGATCAAGATCGAACACGAAGGCTTTGTGCGCGATTATGACGTGATCCCACCGACAGAGCCGTCATTCCTGGAACCTGTGGTGTGATGATGGGGCTGGCAGACATCACGGATGATGCGCTGCTGGCCGTGGTGGATGCGGTGGGCGCGCTGCCGATGGTGGCGCGGGCGGAACGGCTGGCGGTGCTGCTGGGGGGTGACGGGGCGATGACGCTGGGCGACCGGGACCGGGCGCTGTGGGCGTGGAAGCGGCGACGGTTTGGCGCACGGGCGCTGGCGGTGTTTGATTGCGCGGCCTGCGGGGCGGCGATCAGCTTTGCGGTGCCAGCGGGGTTTGCGGTGCCTGCAGCGGTGGCAGGGCAGGCGGTGGTGCAGGATTGGGTGTTGGCCTTGCCGACAGTGCAGGATGTGCAGGCGGGGTTTGCGATGGAGGCGCTTTGTGTGGGGGCACCATGGGGCGATGCAGGGTTCCGGGCGCTGGCGGCGGTGGCGTTGGATGCGGCGGACCCGGGGATGGATGTGGTGTTCGATGTGGCCTGTGCGGACTGCGGGCATGAAAACGCGCGGGCGTTTGATGTGCCGGCGTTTGTCTGGGCGGATGTGGTGGGGCGCGTGGATGCGCTGATGGCGGATGTGGCGGTGCTGGGGCGGGCGTTTGGGTGGACAGAGGGGCAGACGCTGGCGCTGCCTGCGGGGCGGCGGGCGCGGTATGTGGAGATGGTCACATGACGGACCTGTTCGACAGGCTGGCGGCCAAGGCGGGGGATGGGCTGGGAGGTTTGGTGCCTGTGCCACTTCCGGTTTGGGGGCCGGGTCTGGTGGAAGATGTGCAGATAGTGGCTGCAGTGCCGCATGCGCCAGCGCCGGGGGCTGCTTTGGTGCCACCTGCGCCGCTGCGCGGGCCAGAGGTGATGGTGCTGCACCGGCCAAAGCCGTCGCGCGTGGCACGGCCACCCTTGCCGCCCGCTGCGCCGTTGTCTGTGGCTTTGCCACCGGTGCAGGTGTTGCAACCCGTACCGCCCAGCCGCCCCATTGCACCGCCACAGCCTGCACCACTTGAAGTGCCGGATGTCCCCGTGGCAATCCTGACACCCGCGCCGCGTGAACGGCCTGCGCAAAAAACCCCGGCGCTGGTGCCCGCGCCGGTGCCTAGGGCCAGCCTGCCCCAGTACCCTGCCACGCCTGCGCCTGTCCTGCCGCCCGCGCCCGTGCAATCCATGCCCGCGCCAGTCAGCAAACCCGCGCCTCAGGTGGCGACACAAGTGGCCCCTGCTGCGCCGGATATCCGCATCAGCATCGGGCATATCCGGGTGATTGCGCCACAACCGGCACCCATGGCTGCCCCTGCGATGGCCACATCGCAAGCGCCCAAAGGGCAGGCGTTGAAGACCTATCTGGGATGGAGGCGGTAAGATGACCAATGCGCTGGCCATTGCAGGTGTGACGGCCACGCTGCGCGATCTGCTGGATAACGGGCTGGTGGATGCCAGTATTGATGCGCTGGGATCATTGGAGGTGACGTGTCAGCCGCCGGACAAACTGGTGCAGGAGGTGGAACGCAACCGTCTGAACATCTATCCATGGAAGATCCTGCATAATGTGGCCTTTGCGAACGAACGGCTGCCTGCAAGGGATGCCAGTGGTACACGCCTGACCAACCCGCGCCTTGGGCTGGATTTGCATTTCATCCTGACAGCGACAGGCGAGTCTGATCTGAACGCGTGCATCCTGCTGGGGTATGGCATGCAGATTTTGCATGAACACCCATTGCTGACGGCGGCTGACATTCGGGCGGCACTGCAAATTGGGGTGCCGCCGGTGCAGGGGTCGATCCTGCCCGCGGCGTTTCAACTGCTGGTGGCATCGGACCTGGCCGATCAGGTGGAAGGTATCCGTATTCGCCCGGCAAAAACGGAGGAGGAGGATCTGGTCAAGATATGGCCTGCCTTCAACGCGGCCTTGCGGATGTCATCATTGTACATCGTGTCGGTGGTGATGATCGAGGCGGCGCGGCGCGTGCCGGAAGGCCTGCCGGTGCGGGATTATCAGGTGCAGGTGAACACACTGAAGCGCCCGACGCTGGCACGCGTGGTGGCGCAGCCGGGGCCTTTGGGGGCGGCGGTGAACGTGCGGCTGCAACCTGTGGCGGGCAGCCGGGTCATGGTGACAGGTGCGGGGCTGGTCGCGGATCATATGGCACTGACGGTGGCGGGGATGGCGGTGGTGTTGACCGGGGCTGCGGTGGATGTGGGGGCACAGCGGATGTCGGTGGTGCTGCCCGGCAACCTGCCCGCCGGGATGCATCTGATGCAGATGCAGCACTTCTGGCAGGCGGGGGTGGGTGATCTGCGGGCATTGGAGGTGTCGAATGCGCTGGCCATGATCGTGGCCCCGACGGTGATGGGGGCGGTGCGGGCAGGGGCGGTGGCTGCGGGGGTGTTTGACGGCACGCTGACGGTGACGGTGGCCAATGCGGTGGCCTTGGGGCAGGTGGCGCGGGTGCATCTGGTGCCGGTGGTGCCCGCGATGGCACGACGGGCGGTGACGGCGGATGCGCGGGTGGGGGCGGTGACGGTGCTGGTGTTCACGCTGACGGCGGTGGCGGTGGGCGATTATACTTGGGTGCTGGACATCGACGGGGGCGAAAGCCTGCCTGCGGCGCTCACCCTTGGGGGGCCGTGATGGATGGTGGCGCAGGCCTGTCTTGGAATGCGGGCAATGCAGCCCTGCTGGAGCTGCAGTTCCGGCGGTTGGGGTGTTTGCTGACGGGGCAGGACGCGGGGCCGCATCGGTTTGACACGCAAACCACGGTGATTGCGGGGCGGATGGACCGGCCCACGGCTTTGGCGCGGATTGTGGCTGCGTTTGGATTGGATGCCTTGGCCACGGATACCTTGCTGTTGGTAGCGCTGGCAGAGCAGCGGCCTGAGGTATCGGCACCGTTGCAGGCGCATCCATTGGCGGT
>JANNBG010000297.1:0-2909 GCA_031385205.1 Rhodobacterales bacterium | reverse complement strand
GCCCGCGCGTGAGGTGGGCGATGATCTGCCACTTGTGGGCCGCACGCCCGCCATGCAGGCACTGTACCGGTTGGTGGCACGGGTGATGAATACTGACCTCGCCGTGCTGGTCACGGGCGAATCGGGCACCGGAAAATCGCTGATTGCCCGCGCGATCCATGATTTCTCTGACCGCCGTTCACAGCCGTTTATCGTCGCGCAATCGGGTGATCTGGCAGGCATGGATGGCCCTGCCACCCTGTTGGCCCGCGCCAAGGGCGGGTCTTTGGTGTTTGATGAGGTGGCCGATTACGACGATGACACGCAGGCCCGCGTCGTGCGCATGCTGGATATGCTGGGTGACCTCGCCCCGCACATCATGGCCACCAGTCAGACAGACCTGTCTGCCCGCATGGAAGGCGGCCAGTTCCGCCAGGATCTGTTCTACCGCTTGTCCGGTGTCACCCTGCATGTGCCATCCTTGCGCGAACGCGTGGATGACATCCCCTTGCTTGCCGAACATTTCCTCGCGCGCGGCGAGCGTGACATCGGCACGGTGCGGCGTTTGTCGACCGAAGCGCGTGATCTGATCCGGGCCTATTCCTGGCCGGGTAATGTGCGGCAGCTGGAAAATGCGATCCGCCGCCTGATGGTGACAAGCGCGGAGGCCGAGATTGCCAAGCCCGAAATCGTGGCGATTCTTGGCAACCAACCATCGGTTGAACCCATGCGCGGTGGCGGCGAGGGCGAGAAACTGTCGGCATCAGTGGCGCGCCACCTGAAACGCTACTTCGATCTGCATGGCGGGCAACTGCCGCCTGTGGGTGTCTATCAGCGGATCTTGCGTGAGGTGGAAGGCCCGCTGATCGAGATTGCACTGGATGCCACGGCGGGAAATCAGGCGAAATGCGCCGATCTGTTGGGCATCAACCGCAATACTTTGCGCAAGAAGATCACCGACCTCGATATCCGCGTGACACGGCGGCGCAAACTGATGTAAAACCGCAACATCAAGCGTGTCATACGGGTGTCGTACCCGTTATGACACAAGATGTGGCGGCAGGGGCACGGGCCTTGCCTTGTGGGGGCAGATGGCCAAGCGCAGCACATGGGAACGGTTTGTGCGCCTGCGCCGCCAGAAACGCGTGCAGAATGCCACCACGTTTGGCCTTGTTTTCCTGGGCCCCGTGCTGGCCGTTGCCACGTTTCTGGCACTGGGGCCGTTCAACCAATCTGCCGTCTCGCCCGAACTGCGCCTGATCCTGCTGGCCGATCTGGTCTATATCCTCGTTGTTGCCGCCCTTGTCATTTACCGCGTCGCCCGAATCGTGTCGGACCGCCGCAGCCAATCCGCAGGCTCGCGTCTGCATTTGCGCCTGTCTGGGGTCTTTGCCATTGTTGCGCTGATCCCCACAGTCATCGTCGCCATCTTTGCCGTGCTGACGGTGAACTTCGGGCTGGAGGGGTGGTTTTCTGACCGGGTCCGGTCTGTGGTCGGCACATCGCTGAGTGCGGCTGAGGCGTATGAGGCCGAACATCGTGGCGATCTGATTGCCGATGCGGATGCCTTGGCCAGCTATCTGAACGTGGCCAAGCAATCGACGTTTTTTCTGCAGGACAACCAGTTGCGCCCGATCCTGACGCAGGCGCAGGCGACCATTCAGCGCGGGCTGAAAGAGGCGTTTCTGATCGACGGTGCGGGTGCCTTGCAGACGCGGGGCGAACGGTCCTATCTCTTTGACTTTGAACAACCTTTACCCGAAGACATTGCCCGTGCCGCGGCGGGTGAAACGGTTGTGATCCCCGATTGGGCCAACAATGAATTCCGCGCATTGGTGCATCTGACCGCGTTTCCTGACCGCTATCTCTATGTCTCGCGTACGGTGGATGGGTCGATCCTGTCCTTGCTGGATGACACGCGCGAAACCGTGCGGCTGTATCAGCAACTGGAATCCGAACGCGGGCGGCTGCTGTTTGAATTTGGGCTGTTGTATCTGGGCTTTGCGCTGATCCTGATCCTTGCCGCCGTCTGGCTGGGCCTGTGGTTCGCCGAACGTCTGTCACGCCCGGTGGGCCGGTTGGCGGGGGCCGCACAGCGCGTGGGCGGTGGCGATCTGGATGTGCAGGTGCCCGAGGAGGAAGGCGATGATGAAATCGCCATGCTGGGCCGTCTGTTCAACCAGATGACGCGCCAGTTAAAAGGCCAGCGCGAGGCGCTGGTCGACAGCAACCGCACCACCGAACGCCGCCGCCGGCTGTTCGATTCCGTGCTGTCTTCGGTGACGGCGGGTGTGATCGGGCTGGATGCCGAAGGCCGGGTGGATTTTGTGAACCGCGCAGGCGCGCGGTTGCTGGATCTGAACGCCAACCACGAAGAACCCATTGCCATCGCCGTGCCGGAATTCGGCCTGCTGTTCGGGCGGATGCGTGATGGGGGCGGGCAAGCCGTACAGGAAGAGGTGCGTTTGACGCGGAAGGGACGGATGGAAAGCCTGCTGGTGCGGATGAGCGGCAGGCGCACCGATAACGGGCGGCTGGAGGGGTATGTGGTGGCGTTTGATGATGTGACGGATTTGGTATCAGCACAGCGCATGGCAGCCTGGGGTGATGTGGCACGCAGGATTGCCCATGAGATCAAAAACCCGCTGACACCGATCCAGCTGTCTGCCGAACGTATCCGGCGCAAATTCCGCGGACAGGTCAATGACCCCGAAGATCTGGATCAGTATACCGAGGTGATTGTCCGCCAAACCAATGACTTGCGCCGTATTGTGGATGAGTTTTCAAAGTTTGCCCGCATGCCCGAACCGGACCGGCGCGAGGCGGATCTGACGGCCCTCGTCAAGGGTGCCGTGATGCTGCAGGAAAACGGCCAACCCGGTGTGCGCTTTATCAAATCGCTGCCTGCAGGTGATGTGATGGTCGAACTG
>JANNBG010000293.1:0-4248 GCA_031385205.1 Rhodobacterales bacterium | reverse complement strand
AACCGTCAGCCATTTCAGGAACATATCTTCCATGGCGAACAGCGCCATCGACAGCACCATGATCAAACTGCCACGCAGGTTGGGGGTCATGCGCGCCGCCCTTCGCGCCACAAAGTATAAATGCCGGAGGCGACGACAAGGGCTGATCCGGCATAGGTCCAGCCATCGGGGCGTTCGGCAAAGACCACGATGCCGATGCCCATGGCAAAGATCAGCCGTGTATAGCGGAACGGGGTCACCACCCCCACATCGCCCACGCGCATGGCCGCCGTGATGGCCCAATAGGCCGTGGTTCCGGACAGAACCGCCCCGATCAGCAGCATTTGCGCGCGCAGGTCCGGCTCCACCGTGCCGCCGGTGATGGCCAGCATCGCCATGCCAAGCGGGATCAAGGACGCAAATCCCCATGTGGCGAGTTTCAGGTTTTCCGTGCTGCGCGGCACCGCGCGCGTGGCCACATCGCGCAGGGTCAGGCCGATGACCCCCAGCACCGCCCACAGAACCGCCGGGTCAAAGGCCGCAGCACCGGGGCGGATGATGACCATCACGCCTGCAAACCCCACCATGATTGCCGACCACCGCCGCCACCCCACGGGTTCACGCAGCACGGTCGCCACGGCGAAGGTCACAGCAATTGGGTTGACCTGCAGAATGGCGGAGGTGAGCGACAGGGGCAGCAACGACAGGGCCATGACCACGCCGCAGGTGCCGATGAGTTCACCCGCGTTACGCAACAGGACGGGGCGTTGCAACGCCTGTGCCGTCCATAACCGCAAGCCCTTGGCCCGCGCGATCAGCACAAAGACCAGCGTGCCGCCCGCCCCGAATGACACCAGCACCTGCCCGATGGGCATGGCTTGTGACGCAAGTTTGATGCAGCTGTCGGCCACGGCAAACCCCGCCATGGCCAGCACCATCAGGCAAATGCCGCGCAGGTTATCGGTCATTTCTTCACAGGAGTCATTTTTTGACGGGCACGCCCAGCAGTTCCAACCGGTGCCCGATCAGCCGGTAGCCAAGGCGTGCCGCGATGCGTTCCTGCAATGCCTCGATATCGGGGTCCACGAATTCGATCACAGCCCCGGTGTTCACGTCGATCAGATGGTCGTGGTGGTCACGCTCGGCATCTTCATAGCGCGCGCGGCCATCGCCGAATTCGTGCTTTTCCAGTATGCCCGCCTCTTCAAACAGTTTCACTGTGCGATAGACGGTGGCGAGTGAGATTTTGGGGTCCAGCTTTGCCGCGCGGGCATAGAGTTCTTCGACATCCGGGTGATCCATGGCATCGCCGACGACCTTTGCCACAATGCGACGCTGGTCGGTCATGCGCAGGCCACGGGCAGCGCAACGGGCGATGATATCGGTCATGGTGGTCTCGCGGGCGATTGTTTGCCGCACTTACGGCATATCACCGCGCCATGAAAGGCCCATGGTCAGGGGGCCGTCACCAAAGCCACTGCACAGGCATCCGGGCCAGTGGTCGGGAATTGCGCCGCATTGCCGCGTGCTGTGCGGATCACCTCGCCCATGTGGCGTGCGGACCCGCGAAACTGTCCATTGACCACAGCGCCAGCACGCAGGCTGACAGGCACGTCGCCGGGGCAGGACGCGGCACAGATCGCCGGTGTGCCAGCAGCGCCTCATGCGCCATCGCGGTCAAGGCGTCGCATCATCATCCGCCAGCCACGCCGTCAGCGCCCTGTCCATATCATCCGCCCCGGCGGGCAGGGTCATCAGGACAAAGGCACAGGCAGCGCGCAGCATCAGTTGTAAATCTTTGGCGCGCCTGCCTTTTCGTGGATGGCGTTCACGTCGGCCTCGGTCAGTTCCAGCGCCTTGGCCAAGTTATCCAGATACTCCGCCTCGGCCCGTTGATCCAGATTGATTGACATCAGGGACACCAGATAGGCCTTTTCCTCCATGCCATTCGGGACTTGCCTTGCCAGACTATCGACATCAACTGCTGCCGCCAACTCGCTGTTGATAAAGTCTATTTCCGATTTATGCGCGTCACCCACCGCCTCCATCAGTTTGGTCTTTTCATCTGCGTCCAGATCACCGTCGGATTTTGCCGCCATGATCATGCAGCGCAGCAATAGTGCCGCTTGCAGCGTCTCTTCTTGCGGCTCGGGCTGTGATGTCGGGCCTGTGCCGCCGAACAATCCGCCAAGCGCACCGCCTGCGCCGCCGATGATAAGGTCGTTCAATCCGCCTGTGGGCGCGTTGCGGCGCGGTGCGCGGGTTGAGGCGCCTTTGCCCAGCACATCATCCATGATGTTGCCCAGACCGGTCTGGTCGCCGCCCTGGCCATAGCGCGTGCCCGTGCCGGGATTTTGCGCGGCAGTGCCGCCGCCTAACATTCCACTGATCAACCCGCCGATTCCACCACCGCTGCTGCCAGTCCCGCCGCGCCGGAAGGATTGCACACCCTTGGCGATGGCGACGCCGACGGCGACTTTTATCAGTGTATTCATCAGGCCCATGGCAGGCTCCTCCTGGTTTTGATTGCGCCGCACGGTGGACCCGGCAGACCAATCGCGTCAACGGGGAAATGAACGGCGCATTCGGCTTGACGGGAACCTGCCGATTGCGTCCTGTGCGCGCCAAAGGATGCCTCATGCCGCGCAAAACTGCCCTTGATGCCACAGGCACCGCCGTGCTGCTGGCCGTGACCCTGCTGTTCGCCGCCAATCAGGCCGTTATCAAGCTGGTTACGGTGGGTCTGCAGCCCGTGTTCTTTGCCGGATTGCGGTCAGTGCTGGCGGTGGGGTTTGTGGCCGCTTGGATGGCGTATCGGCGCATTCCATTCGACCTTTCGCGCGCGATGATCCCACCGGGGCTGCTGATCGGCGTGGTGTTCAGCGCGGAATTCCTTTTTCTTTTCATTGCACTAGACTTGACCACATTGGGCCGCGCGTCGGTCATCTTCTATTCCATGCCGGTCTGGTTTGCGCTGATGGCGCATTATGGCCTGCCGGGTGAACACATCACGCGCATCAAGGCTGCGGGGTTGGCGATGGCCATGGCGGGCACGGCGATTGCCATTCTGTCGCGCGGCCATGCGGGGCAGGGTAGCCTTGCGGGTGATCTGTGCGCACTGGGGGGGGCCGTAGGCTGGGCCGCAACGGCGTTTGTGGCGCGTCGTCCTGTGATGGCGCAGGCGGGGCCGGAACGGCAGTTGTTCTGGATGGTGCTGGTGTCGGGGCCGATCCTTTTGGCCGCATCACCGCTGTTCGGGCCTTTGGTGCGCGATCTGACGGCAGCGCATCTCTGGTGGCTGCTGGTGCAGGCGAGCGTGGTGGTGACGGGTGGGTTCATCACCTGGCTGTGGCTGTTGTCGGCCTATCCGGCGGCGACTGTGGCCAGCTTTTCGTTCCTCACCCCGATTTTTGCCATCGCTTTGGGTGCCGTTCTGTTTGCTGAGTCGGTGGAACCGTCGCTTGCCGTAGCGTCGCTTTTGGTTGCGGGTGGCATCATCGCGATCAACCGAAAAGCGTGATGTCGGGCAAGAATCGCTTTGCGGCGGTGCGCGCCGGTTCAGACGCCATCTGAACCCACACCGCCAAGCCTGCGAAACATCGCGAAAAATGCAGATTATCCCGTCACAGGACTGTGATAATCCACAGAGCTATCCACACAAGTGGACCCGGCGAGGGCCTGTGTCTGCGATCCGGGGTCAAGCATAAAATCTTGCGCCAAGTGTAAAAAATCCGTTGATTGCGGCCCGATTTTACGACAGATTGATAAAGCACCGCATGGCACCACTAAATGTAGTGGTTCCGGGGCCAAGGGCAGATCATCACTCGGACGGCTGTCGCAAGGCAGCGTGACCCATGTCAGCACAGATTGGCAAGGGGCGGTGATCCTGTTTCCGGGGCCACGGGGCGCGTAACGAGGGACAAAGCGGCCAGGCAAAATGCCAGCCCAAAAAACTGGAGACGGGGCATGAAGATCGAGCGGCAGTTCACCACCGAAACGGGTGGTGCATACGGCACTGTGGAGTTTTCCACGACGGTTTCGGAAATCCGGAACCCTGACGGCACCATCGTCTTCCGCAATGAGGCGGTCGAGGTGCCGTCAGGCTGGAGTCAGGTTGCATCCGACGTGTTGGCGCAAAAATACTTTCGCAAGGCAGGTGTGCCTGCGGTGATGAAACGCGTGCGCGAAAAGGGCATGCCGGAATTTTTGTGGCGGTCGATCCCGGATGAGGATGCCTTGGCGAAACTGCCGGAGGCAGAGCGTTTTGTG
>JANNBG010000292.1:0-2722 GCA_031385205.1 Rhodobacterales bacterium | reverse complement strand
GCATCCCCGGCAGCCAACCCCACGTCAGCACAAGCTTTGCCACAGACCCCACCAGTGCCCCCAGCACCAACGCCCACACCGATGCCCAAACCAACGCCAACGCCACCATCGCCACAATGCCAACCACCTGCGCCAACAGGTCCAGCACCGTCACCCGCCCCAACAATAGATGCCGATTGGCCGTATCAATCCGTGTCGGATTGAACCCCGCTATCAGCAATGTCAGCCCCGCCACTGGCAGCAGCATCGCCAATTCCGGTGCCCCATAAAACTGCGCCGCAGGCCACGCCACAGCGCAGGTTGCCAACCACAGGATAACCCCCCGCGCCACGTTGATTGTCCACGCCGTGTTCAGGAAATCCGCCTCATCCCCCCTTGGATGCCGCGAAATGGCAGGCCCCACCCCCACATCCGAAAACATCGCCAGCCCCACAAGGAACACCGACACCAACGTCATCACCCCGAACGCCTCCGGGAACAAAAGCCGCGTCAGCACCAGGTTCGACGCCAGCCGCAAGCCTTGCGTGATCGCATAAGCCCCCGCCGTCAGCACCCCACCCTTCAGGGCGCGCGCAAACAATCCCTGCCCGGTTCCGGTCATTTCCGCCATTCAATCGCCCATTTCCCAATCGCGCGCGACCCTATGGCCACGCTTGGCAAAACGTCAATCACCGGGGTCTTTGCACACAGGCGCTGACGCCGTAAGGAAGGCATATGAAACTCGCTTATCTCATCAATACCTACCCGCGCGCCTCGCACAGCTTTATCCGGCGCGAGGTGCAGGCATTGGAACGTATGGGCTGGCACATCACCCGCTTTGCCATGCGCTCCGATGCCAGCGCCCTGGTCGACCCCGCCGATATCGCCGAAGACGCCCGCACCGAACACATCCTCAAGGCCGGCGCATGGAACCTGATCCGCACCGCCACAAAGTGGATGCTCAAACGCCCCCTGAAATCCCTCCGCGCCCTGCGCCTTGCCTACCGCTGCGGCGCAAACGCCAACGCCCGCGCCCTGCATATGGTTTACTTCATCGAGGCCGCCTATCTGGCCCATCGCTGCTATGTTCTGCGCCTGCCGCATATCCACGCCCATTTCGGCACCAACGCCACCACCGTCGCCATGCTCGCGCAATGCATGGGCGGCCCCAGCTACAGCTTTACCGTCCACGGCCCCGAAGAATTCGACGCACCCCACGCCCTTAGCTTGGGTGAAAAAGCCCACCGCGCCCTCTTTTCCGTCGCCATCTCCAGCTTCGGGCGCAGCCAGCTGTGCCGCTGGACCCCGCTGGAAGACTGGCCCCGCATCCACATCGTCCATTGCGGCATTGAACCCTGGCGCTTTTCCGACCCCGCCCCCATGCCCACCGGCGGGCCACTCCTCGTCGCCATTGGCCGCCTCGTCGAACAAAAGGGCTTTGCCCTGCTGATCGACGCCGTGGCCCAACTGCCCGACCTGCCCGCCCTCCACCTGACCCTCGTCGGCGACGGCCCCCTGCGTGCCCAACTGGAGGCCAAGGCCAAAGGCCTGCCCATCACCTTCACCGGCTGGCAAGACGAGGCGGGCGTCCGTGCCGCCCTGGCTGCATCCCACGCCCTCATCCTGCCCTCGTTTGCCGAAGGCCTGCCCGTCGTGGTGATGGAGGCGATGGCCGCAGGCCGCCCCATCATTGCCACCAGTATCGCGGGCCTTCCCGAACTGGTCACCCCAGATGTGGGCTGGCTCGTCCCCGCAGGCGATGCCACCGCCCTCGCCAACGCCATCCGCGCCATGGGCAGCCACAACATCACGACCATGGGCCACGCCGCCCGCCAGCGCGTCTTTGCCCGCCATGACATCGACACACAGGCCGAAAAACTTAACCTCCTCTTCGCCTCCAAAGGCCGCCCCTGATGCGCATCAGTGTCGTCACCGCCAGCCATGACGATGGCATCCTGAACGCCAACCTCGCGCGCTCCCCCCTGTTCGCTACCGGCATCCCCCTGCATGTCGAACGGGGCGCTGCCTCCGCCACCATCGCCTACAATCGCGGGCTTGATGCCACCACCGCCCCCTACATCGTCTTTGCCCACCATGACGTATTCCTCCCCCAAGGCTGGGACCGCCTGCTGGCCGCCCGCATCGCCGAGGTCGAGGCGCAAGATGCCAACTGGGCACTCCTTTGCGCATTCGGTATCGCCATGGACGGCGCCCATATCGGCCCCGTCTGGTCGTCATCCTTGGGCATGATCGTCGGCCGCGTGCCCCTGTCCCCCCTCCCCGTGCAGTCCTTCGACGAAATGCTCATCGTTCTGCGAAGGGCATCGAACCTGCGCTGGGACCAAACCCTGCCCGGCTGGCACATGTATGGCACCGATATCGTGCAAACCGCCCGCGTCCTGGGCATGGCATCTTACGCCGCAGGCCTGCCCTGCATCCACAACGACCGCTACCATGGTGCGCTGGGTGCGGATTTCACTGCAGCGTATCAATTCATGCAAAAGAAATGGCACCGCATCCTGCCCCTGCGCACTCCCATCACAAAGATCAGCCGCTCCGGCCTGCACCTTTTGCGTGACCGCTGGCAAGCACGCGGGTCACAAGGCTTCCGCGCGGGCATGGCCGTAGGCACCGATACGGCGGTCGAGGTGCTGGCCGCCCGCTGTGGCTGGGGCGATGTGACGGGCAGCATGTAAGCCGCCACTGCTCCCCTCTCCCCGTGGGAGAGGGGCCGGGGAAGAGG
>JANNBG010000268.1:0-5532 GCA_031385205.1 Rhodobacterales bacterium | reverse complement strand
TCTTCGAAGATTTTTGGCCACATCCCCCACGCCGTGTGCGCAGCAGAAGATATGACCCTGCGATGGCGCGCCTTGATCGATCGCGCCGCAAAGGGCAAGGATGTGGGTAGCATAAGGATTTCCCCATGACGTCACCTGTTGAAACCGCCCCCAGCCGTCTTGTCACAATCGCTGTCTTGCTGATCGCATCGATGACGATCATGGCGAATGCGACCATCGCGCCATCCCTGCCGGGGTTGAAGGCGCATTTTGCCGATGTGGCGGGGATTGATACGTTGTCGGGGTTGATCTTGGCGTTGCCGTCACTGGCCATTGTGCTGACGGCGGGGCTGTGGGGGTGGCTGCTGGACCGCTATAACCGCCAATGGCTGCTGATCGCAGCGGGTGTTTTATATGCGCTTGGCGGCACATCGGGGCTGTGGGCGGGCACGATCGACCAAATGCTGATGGGGCGGTTTGTGCTGGGCATCGGCGTGGCGGGCACCATGACGCTGGGCATGACATGGGGGGCGGACCTGTGGCAGGGGCCTGCGCGGGCGCGGTTTTTGGGGTTTCAGGGGGCGGCGATGTCGGCGGGTGGCATTGTGGTGATGCTGGGGGGCGGGGCTGCGGCCCTGGTGCATTGGCGCGGGGCCTTTGCGGTGTATCTGCTGGTGCTGCCGGTGGTGGCGCTGGCGACGGTGGCGCTGGCCCCTTATGTGGCGCAGCGCACGGCGCGGGCGGCTGAAGCCGTGCGGGTGGCCAGCACATCGCAGTTTCCGTGGCGCAGTTTCGGCTTTGTCGGATCCTTGGCGTTTTTGTTCATGGCGGTGTTTTATGTAATGCCGACACGCCTGCCCTTTCTGATGGCGGAACGCGGGATCACCAACACGCTGATGATTGCGGCCACAATGGCCTGCATGACGCTGGCGGCGATTCCGGGGGCGCTGCTCTATGGGCGCATCCGGCAATATGTGTCGGCGATGGCGGTGTTCGGCTGGTCTTATGTGCTGATGGGGGCAGGCATTGTGATTGTGGCACTGTCCACGGGTGCGGGTGGCATGTTGCTGGGCGCGCTGGTGATGGGCGCGGGGATGGGGCCGTCGATGCCCAATTACACCACTTATTTCATGGCCGCGGTGCCGCCCGATTTGCGGGGGCGGGCGTCGGGCCTGCTGACCACAGCGTTCTTTGCCGGGCAGTTTGCATCACCCTTGGTGTCGGCACCTTTGGTTGCGCGCTTTGGATTGGCGGGCGCGTTTGAGGTGCTGGGCGCGGTGATTATCGTGCTGGGTGCGGCATTGCTGGGCTATGGGGCCACCCGGCGTGGGGTGGTGCAACCGGTTTAGCCTTTGCGTTCATCGGCCACGATGGTGCGCATGTCCTGCAAGGGAACATAGCCGCGCAACATCTGGTTCTGGATGATGAAGGTGGGCGTGCCGTTGATCTGCATGGTCTGCCCCAACGCATGATTGGCATCAATTTCGGCGCGCACTTCGGGCGAGGCCATGGCGATCATCAGGCCGGGGGCATCATGGCCAAGGTCGGTGGCGAGTTGTGACAGGGTGGCCGTGGTGGCATCGCCGCGCAGGGTCATCAGGGCGTTGTGGGCGTTCTCATATGCCGCAGGGCCGTAGAGGCGCTTGACGGCAATGGTGAATTGGGTGGAGAGCAGGGATTGTTCGCCCAGAATCGGGAATTCCTTGACGACAAAGCGAATGTTGCCATCGGATTTCACCAGTTCTGCCACCTCGGAAAACGACTTGCGGCAATAGCCACAGCGGTAATCCATGAATTCGACAACGGTGATGTCACCATTGGGGTTGCCGCCGACCCAAGAGGTGCCATCATTGAAAATGGCGTCTTTGTTATCGACCACGAGTTGCAGATCGGCCTGGGCGGCTGCGGCATCCTGGCGCACTTGCAGTTCTGTCATGGCCTCGGCGAGGACTTCGGGGTTTTCGAGAAGGTAGGCGCGCACTTCGGCACGAAAGGCGTCACGTTCGGCAGCGGTCATGTCGGCCATGGCGGGGGTGGCGAGGGCGAGCAAAAGGGCGAGAGCAAGGCGCATGGAGACTCCGAAGGGCTTGACGCGCGGATGGGCGCGTTGTGATTGGGGTGCAGCATAGGGGGTCAGATGCGGATATCAAGCCGGGGGCAGGTTGATCCCTTTATCGTGATGGATGTCTTGGCGGCAGCCCGCGCACGCGAGGCGGCGGGGCACCGGGTGATCCATATGGAAATCGGCCAGCCGGGAACGGCGGCGCCGTTGGGGGCACGGGCGGCGGTGCAGGCGGCGATGGATGCAGGGGCGTTGGGGTATACGGTGGCGTTGGGGTTGCCTGCGCTGCGAGAAGGGATCGCGGGGTTGTACCGGCGCTGGTACGGGATTGATCTGGACCCTGGGCGCGTGGTGGTGACAGCGGGATCGTCGGGGGCGTTTCTGTTGGCGTTCACGGCGCTGTTTGATGCGGGGGATAAGGTGGCCCTGGGGTTGCCGGGGTATCCGAGCTACCGCCAGATCTTGCGGGCGCTGAGTTTGGAGCCTGTGGGTATTCCGACGCGTCTGGCAAATCGGCTGCAGCCGATTGCGAGCGAGGTGCCCGCGGGGGTGCGCGGGCTGATTGTGGCGTCACCGGGCAACCCGACGGGGACAATGCTGACGCGTGGGGCGTTGATGGGCTTGCTGCACGTGGCGGCGGAGCGGGGGATTTCGGTCATATCGGACGAGATTTACCATGGGTTACACTATGGGGCGCGGGCGGTATCAGCGTTGGAGATCAGCGATGATTGCTATGTGGTGAACAGTTTTTCGAAGTATTTCAGCATGACGGGCTGGCGGGTGGGCTGGATGGTGGTGCCGGAGGCGCATGTGCGGCTGGTGGAGCGGTTGGCGCAGAACATGTTCATTTGTGCGCCGCATGCAGCACAGGTGGCGGCCTTGGCGGCGTTGTCCTGTGAGGATGAGTTGGAGGCGAACCGGGCAGTTTATGCAAGGAACCGCGCGGTGATGCTGAAGGGGCTGCCGGAGGCAGGGTTTGGGCAGTTCGCGCCGCCGGATGGGGCGTTCTACGTCTATGCGGATGTGAGCGATGTGACGACGGATTCGGTGGCATTTTGTGCCGAGGTTCTGCAACAGGCGGGGGTTGCGATCACGCCGGGGGAGGATTTTGATGCAGAGCGGGGGCGGCGGTGGGTGCGGTTCAGCTATGCGGGGGATGAGGGGGATATTGTCGAGGGGTTGGGGCGGTTGAAGGATTTTATGGCGAAGCGGTAAGGGGGGCCTCCTCCGCCCTGTCGGGCGACGTCGGTGGGGATGGGTCTGCGAGGGTGGGTTTGTGGCAAGGCAGAAGCCTCCGGCGGGGATATTTGGGGGAAGATGAAATGGGTTTTAGGCGTCATCCTCGCTGACCAGAACAATCTCGCCCGCGCCCTGTAGCTGGCGGATGGCGCTGATGACGGCGGCCATGGCATCTTCACCATCGCGGTCTTTGACGCGGCCCCTTGCGGTCATTTCTTCGCGCAACCCTTGGGTCATGCGTTGTGACAGGTTACCCAGGATATGGGCGGCGGAGGCGACCAGATCGCTTTGCGTTTCGGCATAGGTGAGGGCGGTGACGAGGACGGGCTGATCGACGATGCGGACAACCTTTGGCACATCGCGGGGGGCGAGGCGTGTGGGGATGTGGATGAAGGTGAAGAGCGCCTTGCGGACCTGATCGGCGAAGGTGGCGTCAGCCTCATCCAGACCTTTCAACACATCCTCGCGGGTGAAGACGGGCGAGACGTTGAGGATGGCACCGACGCGTTCCACCGGGCCGGTATCAAAGGCGCGCACGGGTTGGTTATCCAATTGGCTGGCCAGTGAAATGCCGATGCGGCGGACGCATTCGGGATCAACATTGCCGGTCATCGACACGGCATAGGCCACGCGCCGGGCACGGTCACCCGGCAGTTTGCCCAACAGCTCTGCGGCCTTGGGCACTGGGAGTTTGGAGAGCATGACGGCGGCGACCTCGACACTTTCGCCTTGCAGCACGGGCAGCAGGCGGTCAATGGGCAGGGCCATCAGCCTGTCCCACGGGTCGGCTTTGGCCGACGCCCCGGCCAGACGGCGCAGGCGGTTGGCGGCGGTTGTACTGATGTGGCCATCCATCATGGTGAGCGCACCCTCGATGCCACCGGGGAAGGACAGGCCGACCTGTTCCAGTTGTTGCAGGAATTCGGCAACGATCTGGCCAAGGGTGGCGCGGTCGACCAGCCGCATCTGGCCCATCTGCTCGGTGATGGCGGCCTGCATATGTTCGGGCAGGGACGAGAGCGGCAGGGATGTGCCTTCGGCCAGCATCAGGCGCACGATGATAGCGACCTTTTCACGCGCTGACATGAGGCGCGGGATGCCTGTAGCAAGCGCGCCATGCGAGGGCACGCGCAAAGGGGTGATCTGGGCCAAGGCCACGCGTCCGTCTTGTGCCATTCTGTCATTCCCCGTTCTGGTTGGGGGGACTGTGGCACATGCCGGGTTAATGCGGGCTGAACGCCTTAGCTGGTGGTTGGCAGACAGACACCCTTTGCCGCATCCCACACAGCGCCTTCGGCGCAGGTGGCGGCCTCTTGACGGATACGTTCGTTGTGACAGCCGCCTTCGGCGAAGGTCAGCGTAGGGGCGAGCAGGAGGGCGATGGTGAGGACTGTTTTCATCAAGGCTTCCTATCAATAGGTGGTGGTTTCTCCGGTAGTAATGGCTGTGGCGAGGGCGGTTTCGGCCCAGGTGCCGGCACCGCCGCGATTGCGGATTTCATCCAACTGCAGGCTGGCGAGTTGCAGTTCGTTCATCTTGACCAAGGCTTGGCCATAATAGCTGCGCGCGAGGATGTTGTCGGGGTTTTGTTTAAGGGCGCGGTCGTAAGCCGCGAGGCCTGCCTCCCAATTCCCAGCCTGACGATTGAGAAAGCCGGTGTAGGTGAGCACGCGGTCGCTGTCGCCTTCGGTCATTGACGCCAGCACGCGCAGGGCATCATCGGTGCGGCCTGCATAAGCGAGCTCACGCACAGCTTTGAAGCGCTGGTCATTATCCAGCATCGCGCCTTCGGGTTTGACGCATTTCTTGGTCTTTTCATCGAAGACTTCGCCTTTGACGCATTCGATGGTCGTGGCGGTGGGTTTTGGCGGTTCAGTATCGTCTGATCCTGCGGCAAAAGCACCAAAGGGCAGGGCGGTCAGGGCGAGGGCGGCGAGAAGGCGCATGGGGTGGTCCTTTCCGGTGGAGTGCACGAAAGGTAGCACGGGATTGTGAGGTTCAAGTACGGAAATGTGGGCAGTTCACGGTTTCGTTAGGTGCCAAAGACACGGGCGAAAATCGTGTCGACGTGTTTGGTATGATAACCGGTGTCGAATTTTTCGGCGATCTGATCTGGCGAAAGCGCGGCGGTGACTTCGGGGTCTGACAGCAGTTCGGTCTGGAAATCGGCACCCTGTTCCCAGACTTTCATCGCGTTGCGCTGCACGAGGCGATAGCTGTCTTCGCGGCTGACACCGGCTTGGGTCAGGGCG
>JANNBG010000266.1:0-1862 GCA_031385205.1 Rhodobacterales bacterium | reverse complement strand
CCGCAGGATGCACACATTGGGCACGATGTTGGGGAAATGCAGCCACGTCTCGCCACCCATCTGAACCCGCGCCACAATAGGCCGCGCCGCCGCAGATGCATTCATCGCGCACCCTTCTCGCACCGGGTCCACGAAGGTCTGCAAGCCAACCTTCGTCAGCACCCCCGGCCTGCGCGCCGCCACATCCCGGTGCATGTCGAACAGAATGCCCGACGGCACGTTATACGCCGCAATCCGGTCATCCACGATCATGCGCCAGATATCCGGCATCGGCAGATTGGACGGCCCCGATGGATACGACCCCGCAATCACCGTGGCCAAAAGCCCCTCTTGCGCCAGATGGTCAATCCCTTTGACCCCATACATATCCCCCGCCGCAATCGGATGCAGCATCGTCAACCCACGCGGGTGCCCTTCATGTGCAAACCGCTCCCCCACCGCCCGCAACACCCGATCCGGGCAGCCCAAGGCCGAGGATGACGACACCGTCACCACCGCCCCATCCGCAATCCGCGCCGCCGCCTGATCCGCCGTCACCACCTTTGTCATACCATCACCCGCACACCCGATACCGCCGCCTGCCGCACCGCCAATGCCACGCGTAACGATGCCACCCCATCCGCCCCCGATGCCGCAGGAGTGCCCGCCATGAAACAGCGCACGCTTTCTGCGTACAGATCATGCGTTGAATAGGGCACCACCGCGTGCCCCGCCGCTGTCACCAACATCACCTCACCCACCGGCGCTTGCGTCATCACGTCGCGCGCAAAGATCGACCCTTGCGTCCCATGCACCTCCAGCCCCGACCCTGCAAATGGGTGCGTGAAACTTTCATGCGCCATCACCATTGCCCCCGATGGCATCACCCCAACCCACATCACCGAATCCTCAACCCCATCGCCCAGCCCCGACACCCCCGCCTGCGCCACCACCGACACAGGCCCCTCGCCCAGCAGAAACCGCACACAATCCGCATCATGCACCGTGATATCCGCAATCACCCCACCACCCGCGCCTGCGTCATTGATCCGCCAGCCCTGCAGAGCAGGCGGCAAATGCACCGCGTGATGCATGCGCAGCGAAAGCACCCGGCCAATCCTGCCATCGGCGATCACACCCCTTATCGCACGATGACTGCCCGCACAGCGCAGATGATGGTTGGTACCAAAGGTCACGCCCGCCGCATCCGCAGCCGCAACCATCGCCGCCGCCTGATCCACCGTCATCGCCAGCGGCTTTTCGCACAGCACATGCTTGCCCGCCGCAATCGCCGCCATCGCCTGATCGTGGTGCTTGTCATTGGTCGAACTGACGTAGACCGCATCCAACGCGTCATCGGCCAGCATGTCGCCCAGAACCACGCCAAACTGCCCGATGCCGTGCTGGCCTGCATAATCACGCGCATGGTCGCCAGACCCGCTGACAACCCATGTCACCTGCCCGCCCGGTTGCGCCCGCAAAGCCGCAATCATGTGTGCAGCCCCTATCGTACTCGCCCCCGCCAAACCCCAGCGCATCCTTGATATCCCACAAATGGATCGTTCCAAAAGATATATATGGAACGTTCTAAATTCTGTCAATTGATTCTGTCGCAGGGCCAATCCGGCGAAAAAAACCGGGGGTTATACCGCCTTATCCCGGCCCTGACGCTTGCGCCTTTGCCAACAACCACGCCACAAACAGCCGGGCATCCGCAGGCAATCCGCCCTCCACCGGCGTCATCAGATAGAACGCCTCATCTACTGGCACCGCCAACGCAAAAGGTGCCACCAGCCGCCCCAACCCCACGTCTTTGCCCGCCAAAGATGTCCGGCCCAACGCAACGCCGCCACCCTGTGCCGCAATTTCATAGGCCATCAGCG
>JANNBG010000367.1:0-2531 GCA_031385205.1 Rhodobacterales bacterium | reverse complement strand
GCGGGGGCTGACCGGCTGACCAATGCAGGGCTGATCCGGGGTGCGGTTGATCTGGGCATCGGGGCGGATGCGGTGAACAGCATCGAGGGGCGCATCACGGGCAGTATCACGGGGGGCGCAGGCAATGACACGGTGCTGGGCGGTGCGGCAGGCGAGGTGATATCGGGCGGCGCTGACAATGACAGTCTGGCGGGCAACGGCGGTGATGATGTGCTGCTGGGTGGGCTGGGTCTGGATGCGCTGTCAGGGGGTGCGGGCAATGACCGGTTGACGGGCGATCTGGGCAAGGACGCGCTGTCCGGGGGCATTGGGGCGGATCTGTTCATCTTTGCCAATGCGGCATCCATTGGTCTGGGCACCACACGCGACAAGATCACGGATTTTGCACATGGTGTGGACGATATGGTGATGACCTTCATGGACAGCTTCATCGGAACAGCCGCGTTCACCGCTGCCGGGCAGGTGCGCTATAACGTGGCGACGGGCATCTTGTCAGGCAGCACGGACGGCGATGTGGCGGCGGAATGGACGATGCTGCTGGTGAACAAGCCTGTGATTACGGCGGGTGATTTCGTGTTCTGATGCGGGCTTGACGCTGCGGCAATTCCATTTTGCGAAAGTGACATGCAGTGCTAGCCTGCTGCAGTATTTCAGCATCGGAGCATCACCATGGCCTATATCGTGCCCACCGCAAATTCCGCCGCGACGCAACTGTTGGTCGCAAACGATACGTTGTATCTGGCGGCAGGATTACGCATTGCAAATACCCTGGCTGGCGTCCAGGGCAGCCTTGCGACATCGGATCAGATCAGTGTCATCATCGACGGGGCTGTCAGCAATGCCACAGCAAATGTCGGCGCGATTGACCTGAATGTCACGCCAACATCATTTGCCAACAACCGTGTGCAAATCGGGCAAACTGGCAGTGTGACCAGTACCTTGGGCAATGGCATCGAGATGGGGGGGGGGTCCAACACGGTGGACAATGCAGGCAGCATTTCGGCCCGGCAAGTAGGTGTGCGCATCACTGGTGACAATTTCGACATCCTGAATGTGGGGTCGATTTATGGCCAGTCCAGAGCCATCAGTGTGACGGGCAATGGCGGTGCCGTCACCAACGCAGGCAGTTTGCGCGCCGTATCTGTGGCGGTGGCGTACACGGGCGTAAATGCCAGCATCACCAATTCCGGGCAGATCAACGCGACGAATGATGGCGTCACTGTCGTGGGAGATAGCGGCTTTGTCGGGAATGCGGGCACCATTGTCACGGGTGTAACGGGTGTGTCCATCACAGGCACGTCCGCGCGCATTTCGAACATGGGCGAGGTGCACGCACAGCTGACCGCGCTGGATGCGGTAGGAAATTTGGCGCAGATCATCAATGATGGCACCATCTTCGGACGAACCGTAGGTGCAAAGATCAACGGGAATGACAGCATCATCCGCAACACAGGCCTTGTTTCGGGCTTTGATGGACTTGCGCTGTTGGGCGATACGGGCCGGGTGACCAATACGGGCACCGTCTCGGCGACCAACGTGGCCATTGTAACAAGCGGCACGGACGCCATCATCCAGAACACATCCACGGGCCATCTGACGAGTGATGCGGTATCCGACGGGGTGGTCAGTGCGGGGGTTTCGGGCAATTTTACGCTGCAGAACGCAGGCAGCATCGAGGGCAATGCTGCGGGCGTGTTCGTGCTGGATCAGGGCAGCCCTGCCCCCACGCTGGCGCGCATCACAAACACCGGCAGCATCACAGGTGGCACACAGGCGCTGTCGATTGGCGTGGATACGGCGAACATCCTGAACCGTGGCACGATGACAGGCGGGATCAACAGCATCGCCAACACGCAGGCCCTGTCGGCGATGACCATCATCAATGAAGGCACGCTGCGGGTGGATGGCTTTGGCGCGAGCGTGGCGATCCTTGGCAATACGGGTGTCGATACCTTGCGCAATCTGGGCAGCGTGCTGGGCAATGTGGTGCTGGGCGATGGTGTGGACCTGGTGACCAACGATGGGCTGATCCGGGGCACGGTGGATCTTGGTGCGGGCACGGATGCCTATACGGGCCTGCTGGGCCGGGTGGTGGGCAGCGTGTTTGGCGGGGCGGGCAATGACAGCCTGACGGGTGGGGCCTTGGCAGATGCGCTGGATGGCGGGACCGAGAATGACGCGCTGACCGGGAACGCGGGCGATGACGCGCTGTTCGGGCGCGCCGGCAATGACACGATCAACGGCGGCTTGGGCAATGACCGTCTGACATCGGGCGTGGGCACGGATGTGCTGACGGGTGGTGCGGGCGCGGATATCTTTGAATTTACCAGTGCGGCGACGGTTGGCATCGGGGCCGCGCGCGATCAGATCACGGATTTCGTGCACGGGGTTGACGATCTGGAGATGATCTTCATGGCGGCATTTATCGGCAACGCGGCGTTCACTGCTGCGGGACAAGTGCGGTATGTGCAGGCGACGGGCCTTTTGACGGGCAGCACGGACGCGGATGCGGCGGCAGAGTGGGCGCTGTT
>JANNBG010000214.1:0-3786 GCA_031385205.1 Rhodobacterales bacterium | reverse complement strand
GTGACTGACCGCGTCAAGGAATACATGATCGCGTTTCTGATGTTGGAAACCTTGATGCTGGGCGTGTTCTGCGCGCTGGATATGGTGCTGTTCTATCTGTTCTTTGAGGCGGGTCTGATCCCGATGTTCCTGATCATTGGTATCTGGGGCGGCAAGGAACGGATTTACGCGTCATTCAAGTTCTTCCTGTACACGTTCCTTGGGTCGGTCCTGATGCTGGTTGCGATGATCGCGATGTATTTTCAGGCGGGCACGACGTGTATCGGGGGCTGTGATGTCAGCCTTCTGACGCATAACTTTGCGTCGGACACGATTGTGCTGGGTGGGTTTACCATTCCGGGTGGGGTGCAGACCTTGCTGTGGCTGGCGTTCTTTGCCTCTTTCGCGGTGAAAATGCCGATGTGGCCGGTGCATACATGGTTGCCGGATGCGCATGTGCAGGCGCCGACGGCGGGGTCGGTGGTGCTGGCGGCGATTCTGCTGAAAATGGGGGGCTATGGGTTTTTGCGGTTCAGCCTGCCGATGTTTCCAGTGGCTTCGGATTTGCTGGCACCTTTGGTGTTCTGGATGAGTGCAATTGCGATTGTCTACACCAGCCTTGTGGCCTTGGCGCAGACGGATATGAAAAAGCTGATCGCCTACTCCTCCGTGGCGCATATGGGCTATGTGACGATGGGCATTTTTGCGGCCAATCAGCAGGGCGTGGATGGGGCGATTTTCCAGATGATCAGCCTCGGGTTCATTTCGGGAGCGTTGTTTCTGTGCGTGGGTGTGATTTATGACCGCATGCACACGCGGGATATTGACGCCTATGGCGGCTTGGTCATCCGCATGCCGACCTATGCGTTGGTCTTCATGTTCTTTACCATGGCGAACGTGGGATTGCCGGGGACCAGTGGTTTTGTAGGTGAATTTCTGACCTTGATGGGGATTTTTCAGGTGAACACCTGGGCTGCGGCCTTTGCCACGTCGGGCGTGATCCTGTCGGCGGCCTATGCGCTGTATCTGTACCGCCGCGTGGTGTTTGGTGACCTGATCAAAGAGGCGCTGAAAACCATCACCGATATGACACGGCGCGAAAAGGCGGTCTTTGCGCCGTTGATTGCGATGACATTGCTGCTGGGGATTTATCCGGCGTTGGTGTCGGATATCATCGGGCCATCGGTGGCGGCGTTGACGACGACTTACGCGGCGGATGTGGCGAAGGCCGCAACAGCCGTGGCACAGAACTGAGGGGACGGGCATGTTTTCGACCGATTTCAATATCGTCCTGCCAGAGGTGGTACTGGCGGGTTTCGCCATGGCGGCGCTGCTGTTCGGCGTCTACACCAACAAGGATAAATCGGCACCTTTGCTGGTCTGGGCCACATCGGGGCTGATGCTGGCGCTGGCCTTGTGGATTGGCTTTGGCGGTGATGGCGCGCGTTCTGCATTCAGCGGCATGTTCATCGACGACCCGTTCGCGCGGTTTGCCAAGGTGGTGATCCTTGTATCGGCGGCAGCCGTGATGCTGATGAGCGAGGATTACATGCAGCGGCGTGATCTGCTGCGGTTTGAATTTCCGATCCTGATCGCGCTGGCCGTTGTGGGCATGATGATGATGGTGTCATCGGGGGACCTCATGTCGCTGTATATGGGGTTGGAGCTGCAATCGCTGGCCTTGTATGTGATTGCGGCGTTGCGCCGGGATAGTCCGAAGTCAACCGAGGCGGGGTTGAAGTATTTCGTGCTGGGGGCGCTGTCATCGGGATTGCTGCTGTACGGGGCATCACTGACCTATGGCTTTGCGGGCACGACGCTGTTTTCGGGCATCCTGTCGACGCTGCATCAGGGTGAGGTGCCGTTGGGCCTGCTGTTCGGGCTGGTGTTCATCATCTCCGGCCTGGCGTTCAAGGTATCGGCGGCCCCGTTCCACATGTGGACGCCGGATGTGTATGAAGGGTCGCCTACCCCTGTAACGGCGTTCTTTGCAACGGCACCAAAGGTGGCCGCGATGTGCCTGATGGCGCGGGTGATCTATGATGCGTTCGGCACGATCCCGAAGGATTGGTCACAGGTTCTGGCGGCATTGTCGGTGATCTCCATGTTCCTCGGCGCAGTGGCCGCGATTGGGCAAAGGGATATCAAACGCCTGATGGCCTATTCCTCCATAGCACACATGGGCTTTGCGCTGATGGGGTTGGCGGCGGGCACGGCGCAGGGCGTGCAGGCTATGCTGATCTATATGGCGATTTATGTGACGATGAATGTGGGCACCTTCGCGTTTATCATGAGCATGGAACGTGATGGGCGGCCGGTGACGGATATTGACGCGCTGAACCATTATGCCAAGCGTGAACCGGGCAAGGCGTTTGCCATGCTGGTGTTGATGTTCAGCCTTGCGGGCGTGCCGCCGATGCTGGGGTTTTTCGGGAAGTTCGGGGTGCTGCGGGCGGCGGTGGATGCGGATATGGTCTGGCTGGCGGTGGCGGGGGCGGTGGCGAGCGTGATTGGGGCGTTCTACTATCTGCGGATCGTGTTCTTCATGTATTTCGGGCGCGAGAATGACGGGATCGACACCACGATGTCACCCGTGCAATGGGGCATGCTGATGGGTGTGGCGGCAGTGATGCTGCTGGGCGTCATCAACCTATTCGGGATCGAGCCGATTGCAGCAATGGCGGCTGAGGCGCTTGTCCGGTAACTGGCCCGCAGGCGTGGGCCGCGTGGTGCTGGACACGGTGACCAGCACGAACGCAGTGGCGGCATCGCTGGCACCGGGGCCCACATGGGTGCTGGGGTTGGAACAGACGGCGGGGCGCGGGCGCAGGGCACGGGCCTGGGCCAGCCCGCGAGGGAATTTTCATGCGTCCTTGGTGATGGCCCCTGAAGGGACGCCCGCACAGGTGGCCTTGCGCAGTTTTGCGGCGGCTTTGGCGTTACGGGATGCGATGGTAACCCTGACAGGGGGGCCAGAGGCTTTCAGCCTCAAATGGCCCAATGATGTTTTGTGCAATGGCGGGAAGGTTGCGGGGATCTTGCTGGAAAGCATAAGTGCGGGGGCAGGGGTGGCGCATCTGGTGATTGGGATTGGGGTGAACCTGATCGCGGCCCCGGATATGTCCGTCATGGAACAAGGTGCTGTGCCGCCAGTGACATTGCTGGGCGAGACTGGAAAACGCGTCATACCCGAAGCCTTCCTTGACGCTCTTGCCCCAGCCTATGCCATATGGGACGCCACACTGTGCGACGTGGGTTTCGCGCCCTTGCGCGCCGCTTGGCTAGCCTATGCGGCACATTTGGGCGCACCGATCCGGGCAAGGACGGGGACCGCCACGCATCACGGGACATTCGAAGATGTGGACGACACTGGGGCCCTGATCCTGCAAACCGCCGAAGGCCGCCTTGCCATTCCCGCTGCCGAAGTGTTTTTCTGACCGGAAAGGACGCACCCATGCTGCTTGCCATTGATTGCGGCAATACCAATACCGTGTTCAGCATCTGGGATGGCACACGCTTCCTTGCCACATGGCGCATTGCGACGGATCACGCGCGTACGGCGGATGAATATTTCGTCTGGCTGTCCAGCCTGATGACGCTGACCACCACCCACGCCACGATCACGGAAAGCATCATCTCCTCCACAGTGCCGCGCGTGGTGTTCAACCTGCGTGTCTTGTGCAACCGTTACTTCAATACCCGGCCTTTGGTGGTTGGCAAACCCGAATGCCGCCTGCCTGTCGCCCCCCGTGTGGACCAAGGCACGACCGTTGGCCCTGACCGGCTGGTGAATACCGTCGGCGGATT
>JANNBG010000212.1:0-6065 GCA_031385205.1 Rhodobacterales bacterium | reverse complement strand
CGTCATCATTCCGGGCATTGGCTGCGATGCGCGGGTTGTGCTGCCGCAGATGCTGGGTTTGGGCGTGGCGCATGCGGTGCAGGTGATTTTACCGGTACAGGCAACGGTAGAGGCGGCATCTGTGGCGGCGTTGCTGATGGCACCGGCACGGTTCGCGTTGGTGGGGCAGGGCTTGGGCGGGATTGTGGCGCTGGATATTTTGCGCCGGGCGGGTGACCGGGTGACGCGGGTGGTTTTGATCGCGACAGACCCGTTGGCCGAAGAGCCGAAGGTGGCGGGCCTGCGCGAGGCGCGGATGGTGGCGGCGCGGGCGGGACGTTTGGCACAGGCGATGCTGGAGGAGGTGCCGGAGATGGCACTGATGGACGGGCCTGCACGGGCGGAGGTTTTGGCGCTGCAACGGCAGATGGTGATGGATTTGGGTGAAGGGATTTACCTGCGCCAGTGCCGGGCGCTGCAACGCAGGCCGGATCAGCAGAAAACGCTGCGCAAGGCGGCGATGCCAGCGCTGATATTGATGGGGGCGCATGACCGCATTGTGCCACCGCGCCGGGCGGAATTTATGGCAGGGCTGATGCCAAGGGCTGTGGTGCAGGTGGTGGAGGCGGGGCATTTGCCGACGGTGGAGGCGGCGGGCGATGTGACCGCCGCCCTGACCGCATTCCTGAACGGGCCGCTGCTGTTACGCTGAGACCACGGTCATTTTCGGCTTCTTGGCCGCGTGCTTGTCAATGAAGCCCAAGACCAAAGGCCGGATGTTCAAGCGCCAGCTTTTGCCGGCAAAGATGCCGTAATGGCCTGCGCCATCCTCCAGATGCTGGGTCTTTTGTGCATCCTTCAGACCAGTCAGCATGGCGAGTGCGGCGACGCATTGGCCGGGGGCGGAAATGTCATCCTTGGACCCTTCCACCGTCATGACGGCCACATCGGTGATGGCGGCAATGTCCACGCGTTTGCCCGCCACGACAAATTCATTTTTCGCGATTTCGCGCTTTTTGAAGATGCGGTCGACGGTGGACAGGTAGAATTCTGCCGTCATGTCCATGACGGCCAGATATTCGTCGTAAAAGCGGTTATGGGCATCGGCATCGGACGCCTCGCCATTGGCGACCTTCAAGATCTGGTCCTGAAACGCCTTGGAATGGCGTTCGGCGTTCATCGAGATGAAGGAATTCAACTGCAACAGGCCGGGATAGACCATACGGCCAGCGCCTTTGTAGGAAAACCCGACACGCTGGATGCAGAGTTCCTCTAGTTGGCCCATGGTCACGCGGCGGCCAAAATCCGTCACATCGGTGGCGGCGGCATCGGGGTCTACCGGGCCACCGATCAGGGTCAGGGTGCGTGGCTGGGCCTTGGGGTCTTCTGCCGCCAGATAGGCAGTGGCGGCAAGGGCCAAGGGGGCGGGCTGGCAAACGGCGATGACATGGCAGTCGGGGCCAAGGGCACGCATGAAATCGACAAGGTAAAGGGTGTAATCTTCGACATCGAACTTGCCAGCGGAAACGGGAATATCGCGCGCGTTATGCCAATCGGTGATAAAGACATCGGCATCAGGCAGCAGGCTGGCGACGGTGGACCGCAGCAGGGTGGCATAATGCCCGGACATCGGGGCCACCAGCAAAACGCGGCGGGCCATGGGCGGGCGACGGCGCACGGCGAACTGGACCAGACTGCCGAAGGGTTTTTCGACAATGGGTGTGACGTCGATCAGGTGATCCTGCCCATCGGGGCCGACGATGGACCGGATGCCCCAGTCAGGCTTGGCCACCATGCGTTCAAAGCTGCGCTCGGCCACTTCGCCCCAGGCGGCGGTCAGTTTCAGGAGCGGATTCATCGACAATGCGAAGGCGGGATAGGACGCCATGGCGCGGGCAGATGCGCCCGCCCATGCAAAACTGTTACGCGTGCTTTCCATAAGGTCATAAGCCAGCATATACTTCATTCGTATCTCCAAGGCCCGTTAGGCCGCACTGAACACGACGCGACTGCGTTATGCTGCATAGCAGCGAAGATAGGGCGGAATAGTCTGCATGACAACCGATGACAGTAGTGTAGGGCCAAACCTGGACCGTTTGACGGCCAATTTGGCACGGGTGGAGGCGCTGTCTGTGCGGCTGACCACGGCGCTGGCGCATCGGCGTGAGGCGGACAAGGCTTTGGCGGGGCCATCGCAAGACCTGTATGCACGCGCAGCGGCGGCCTATGTGGCAGAGATGATGGCGAACCCGGCCAAGATGATTGAACAGCAGGTGGGCTATTGGGGACGCACCCTGACGCATTATGTGGAGGCGCAAAAGGCGCTGGCCTCGGGCGAGATGCGGGTGCCGGAGGATACGGGGCCAAAGGATAAGCGGTTTGCGAACCCGCTGTGGGATACGCATCCGGGGTTCAACTATCTGAAGCAGCAGTACCTGATGAATGTGGATGCGGTAACGGGGGCGATGGCGGGATTGCCGTCTTTGGATGGGACGGAACAGAAACGCGTGGATTTCTTTATCCGGCAGATTGTGGACATGTTTGCGCCGACGAACTTTCTGGGGACCAACCCGGACGCACTTGAAAAGGCGGTGGCGACAGATGGGGAAAGTCTGGTGCAGGGGATGGAAAACCTTGTGCGGGATATTGAAGCGAATTCTGGCGATCTGCTGGTGACCCTGGCGGACGCGCAGGCGTTTCATGTGGGCGAGAACATCGGCACGACACCGGGGGCGGTGGTGTATCGCAACCGGCTTTTGGAACTGATCCAGTACACGCCCAGCACAGAGACAGTTTATAAGACACCGCTGCTGATCTTTCCGCCATGGATCAACAAGTTCTATATTCTGGATCTGAAGGCGCAGAATAGTCTGATCAAATGGATTGTGGATCAGGGGTTTACGCTGTTTGTCGTCAGTTGGGTCAACCCGGATGCGCGCTACCGCGATGTGGGCATGGATGACTATATCCGTGAGGGGTATCTGCGATCCTTGGCGGAAGTGCGGCGCATCACGGGCGAAAAACATGTGAATACGGTGGGGTACTGCATTGCGGGCACAACGCTGGGGCTGACCTTGGCGCATCTGCAAAAAGCGGGGGATGACACGGTCAAGTCGGCGACGTTTTTCACCACGCTGACGGATTTTTCGGATCCGGGTGAGGTGGGGGTGTTTCTGGACAACGACTTTGTGGATGGGATCGAACGGCAATCGGTGCAGGATGGGATTCTGTCGAAGTTTTTCATGAGCCGGACGTTCAGTTTTTTGCGGTCCAATGACTTGATCTATCAGCCGGCGATCAAATCCTACATGCTGGGCGAGGCACCACCTGCGTTTGATCTGCTGTTCTGGAATGGCGATGGCACGAACCTGCCAGCCAGGATGGCGGTGCAATATCTGCGGGGGTTGTGCCAAGGCGATGGCTTTGCGCAAGGCACGTTCCCGGTGTTTGGTGAGGCTGTGCGGTTGCGCGATGTGAAGGTGCCCTTGTGCGCGATTGCCTGCGAAACAGACCATATCGCGCATTGGCGGGGCAGCTTTAACGGCGTGCGGCAGATGGGGTCAAAGGACAAGACGTTCATCCTGTCGCAGTCGGGGCATATTGCAGGCATCGTGAACCCGCCGTCAAAGGGCAAGTATGGGCATTATGTGAACGATGGCCCGATGACCACGCCACAGGCGTTTATGAAGGGCGCGGAATTCCATCAGGCCAGCTGGTGGCCGCGCTGGGGGGCATGGCTGGCGGAACGGTCGGGTAAGCAGGTTTCCGCCCGGAACCCAGGCGATTCGGGGGTAGAAATCCTGGCCCCGGCCCCCGGCACCTATGTGTTGGCCACCCCAACCATTTGATTAGCTGCGGCGTTTCCGCAGGGGCGGGTATGCAACCGCAAGGTTTGCTGCAGTGCGGAATTTGCCTTGCAATGCTGCACTGCAGCATCTATATCGGAGGCATCGAACAACAACGCCGCGCCCGGCACACAGGAGAACCCGAAATGACCAATACACCCGACTTCACGAAAGTCATGCAAGACATGATGGCGTCGTTCCCGATGGACGCATCGTCCATGCAGAACGCGTTCAAAACGCAAGCTGCAATGGCCGAGAAGTTCTCAAAGGTGGCGCTGCAAGCGGCTGAAAAGTCGACCGAAATCTCGTCCAAATGGGCGAAAGACACGATTGCCAAGCTGTCGGACGTGTCGAAGGTGAAAGCTGAAGCTGCTGATTATACGAAATCGGCTTCGGATTTTGCATCGGCTGCTGCTGAAATGGCGTCGGAGCATATGGCTGCTTTCGCCAAAGTGGCCAAGAAAGTGCAGATGGAAACGGTTGAATTGATGCTGGCTGCTGGCAAGGATTTGTCGGCTGAAGCAACGTCGGCTGTGCAAAAAGCCACCACGGACGTGAACGCTGCCGTGAAGAAAGCTGCTGCGGCTGCAAAGTAATTTCGTCTCGGGCATCCTCCCTGCCCTGATGACGATGCCGGGGCGATCCGCAAGGGTCGCCCTTTCTTTTTGCTGCAGGTGCGCCTAACGTTTGCTGCAACGCTGCATAACGGGAGCCTGTGATGACCGATAAACCGCTGCTCATCAAACGCTATGCCAGCCGCAGGCTGTATAACACCGAAACCAGCGATTATGTGACGCTGGAGGATATTGCCGGTTTCATCCGCGCGGGGCGCGAGGTGCAGATCATTGATCTGAAATCAGGCGATGATCTGACGCGGCAGTACCTTTTGCAGATCGTGGCGGAGCATGAAAGCAAGGGCGAAAGCGTGTTGCCCGTGGGTGTGCTGACGGATCTGGTGCGCAGTTACACGACCAACGTGCAATCGGTGGTGCCGCAGTTTCTGGCCGCGAGTTTCGAGATGCTGCGCGAAGGGCAATCGAAGGTGATGGAAAACCTGACGGCGTTGCCGAACCCTTTGGCGTCGGTGCCGGGGTTTGATGCGCTGCGCAAACAGCAAGAAGCGTTTTTGAAAACGCTGATGGGGGGGGTGCCAAGCTGGCCTGCGCCCGCGCCGGAGGAAAAGCCGGAAGGCGATGATCTGGCAGCGATCAAGCGGCAGTTGGCGGAACTGCAAGCCAAACTGAACAAGCTGTAGATGCCGGGGCCAGAGGCGCGCATCACCCTGTGGGGGATCGAGGTGTTTCTGGCGGTGGCAGAAGAAGGGTCGATCACTTCGGCGGCGCGGCGGTTGTCGGTGTCGGCATCGACGGTGAGCCAGCAACTGGCGGGGATCGAGGGGGCGTTGGGGGCGGTTTTGTTGGACCGCGGGGCGCGGCCGATGCGCACGACACCTGCGGGCACGATATTCCGCAGACATGCGCAAGTGATGCTGAACGCGGAGGCGGAGGCGCGGGCGGCGCTGGTGATGGCAGACTTGTCAGGGCTGACAACGCTGCGGATTGGCGTGATCGAGGATTTCGATGCAGAGGTGACGCCTGCATTGCTGGCGGATTTGGCGGGGGATTTGAAAGGCTGCCGGTTTCTGTTGGAAACGGGGGCGAGCCATCGGTTGTTGGACGGGTTGGAAGGCCGGGCACTGGATATGGTCGTGGCGGCGGATTTGGGGACGGAAAGCGCGGAAAGCGACTGGCGCGAGGTGCATGCGTTGATGGCAGAGCCGTTTGTGGCGGTGGCACCGAAAGGGACTGTTGCGGCGGATTTGGCACAGATGCCGGTGATCCAATACACGGCGCGGCACCATATGGGGCGGTTGATCGGGGCGCATCTGGCACGGGCGAATGTGCGGCTGGCACAGCGGTTTGAATTGGACAGCTATGCGGCGATCATGGCGATGGTGGCGGCCGGGGCGGGATGGACGATCCTGACGCCGCTGGCGATTGGCTTTGCCGCGCGGTTTCGGGGCGGGGTGGAGGTGATGCCATTGCCGTTTGCGCCACTGGACCGCACGATCAGCCTGTCAGCGCGGCAGGGTGTGCTGCGGGATATGCCGGCGCAGGTGGCGGCACGCTTGCGGGCGCAGATTGCGGCGCGGGTGGTGGGGCCTGCAGTGGCGGAATGGCCGTGGATGGCGGGGGCGTTAAGGGTTTTATAGGGGGTCATTCCCACCAGGGGTCGATGGCG
>JANNBG010000203.1:0-2565 GCA_031385205.1 Rhodobacterales bacterium | reverse complement strand
CGATTTCGTTCTTTTGCCCGCTCAGGGTTTCTGGCACCGTGGCGATCCAGGCATGCGCCTCGGAGATCGACATTTTCACCACCTGCCCCACGTGCAGGCCCGCGATTTTCACCGCCAGTGCTTCGGGTTTCAGGCGGAAACCGCCACAGGCCCCGCAGGCACGGTTGTTCTGAAACCGCTCCATATCTTCACGGCTCCAGGCACTATCCGTTTCGCGGTAGCGGCGTTCCATGTTGGGGATGACGCCTTCGAACACGCGGGAAACTTGGTAGATGCGGCCGCCTTCATCATAGCGGAACGTGATTTCTTGCGTGCCGGAGCCGTAGAGGAACAGCTGTTGCACGCTTTCCGGCAGATCTTTCCACTTGGTCTTCTTGTCAAACTTGTAATGTGCGGCCAGCGCATCAATTGTCTGGGTGAAATACGGCGATTTCGATTTCGCCCAAGGGGCCAGCGCGCCTTGCATCAGGGTAAGGCCTTGATCGGGCACAACAAGCCGCTCATCAAAGAACAACTCCACCCCCAAGCCGTCACAGACCGGGCAGGCACCGAAGGGCGCATTAAAGCTGAACAGGCGAGGTTCAATCTCAGGTATCGTAAAGCCAGACACTGGGCAGGCGAATTTTTCCGAATAGGTGGTGCGAACGGGATCACCCTCACCCTCAGCAGGCGCAGTTTCCAGAATGGCGATGCCATCGGCAAGGTTCAGCGCGGTGCGAAAGCTGTCGGCAAGCCGGGTCTGGATGCCGTCTTTCACAACGATCCGGTCAACCACCACGTCGATATTATGGCGCAGTTTCTTGTCCAGAACCGGCGCATCTTCCAATTCATGAAACGCCCCGTTCACCTTGACCCGCTGAAAGCCCTGCTTGCGAAGATCAAGGAACTCTTTGCGATACTCGCCTTTCCGGTCGCGCACGATGGGGGCCAGCAAATAGGCGCGGGTGCCTTCCGCCATCGTCATTACGCCGTCAACCATATCTTGCACCTGTTGCGCGGTGATCGGCAGGCCCGTGGTGGGGCTGAACGGTGTGCCAACACGCGCGAACAGCAGACGCATGTAATCGTAAATCTCGGTCACCGTGCCGACAGTGGATCTTGGGTTTTTCGAGGTGGTCTTCTGCTCAATGGAAATCGCAGGCGACAGACCGGAAATATGGTCCACATCCGGCTTGCCCATCATATCCAGAAACTGCCGCGCATAGGCCGACAGGCTCTCCACATAGCGCCGCTGCCCTTCGGCATAGATTGTATCAAACGCCAGACTGGATTTGCCAGACCCTGACAGCCCCGTGATGACCACCAACTGGTCCCGCGGAATGCTGACATTCACGTTCTTCAGATTATGCTCGCGCGCGCCGCGCACTTCGATGAACTTCTGTTCGGCCATGACCCACCCCAAGTGACCTCGGTTACATAGGACAAACCCCGTGAGTCTCCAATGGATAATTGTGAACGAAGTGTGAACTTAGATGCGACGTCGCGATTGCGCAGCATGAATGACAATGCCTGCCACACAAAACGGCAGGCAGAACGTAAGGATCGCGCCTGCAGACCCATGAGTGAACAACCAGGCCAGCAAGGGCGTCCCCGTCACCGTGCCCAGATTACCCAGTTGCGCCAGCGCGCCTGCCGCCATTGCGCGGTCATCGGGCGTTGCGTTCAGCGCAGGAATCGTCGCAAAACTCGCCCCCTGCACCAATCCAAATGCACCTGACAGCACGAAGGCCGCCCACGCCATCGGAGCCTGCCCCCATGTTGCCCATAACGCTACTGTCGCCAAAGCGGCCAGCACAAACCCCACCTGCACCACATGCACCGCCGACAGATACCGCAAGGCCCAGACGCCAATCGTTAATGACACGCCAATCGACACCAACGGCATCGCCGTCTGTACCAGCACACGCTGGCCAATCGGCACCTGCGGCGGCAACAGTGTCAGCAGGGCAACAAACAGGATCGTATAGCAAAAGAACCCCATGCCCGGTGCCGCAATCCGGGGTGAGGCATAGATCATCACATGCCGCGCCCAAATGCTTCCCGGCAACCGCACCACACCGCGCACGTCCGCTGGCAGCACCGCCCATAGTGCCACCGCACAAACCGCCATCCAGATGCCATGCCCCAAAAACACACCCGCAATGCCAAAGCTGGCCACAATCCCCGGCACCACCAAAGCCAACCCCGCAAACGAAAGCCCAAAGAAAGACCCCCACAGCGCCATCACCAACCCCTGCCAGCGCGCATTCGCCGCCCCCGCCATCAGCACCGGACCCACCACCACAATCGCCAGATGCGTCGCCCCCTCCACCACGCGCAGGCCCATCATCACCGGGTATGGCGGCAGCCTTGACTGCACCCAACTCACCACCGCCGCACATACCAGCGCTGTCACCAGCACCCGCGCGGCCCCCAAGCGCCCGATAAACAACCCCGCTGTCGTACCAAAGATCAGCCCGACAATCCCCACGATGCTGACCATCCAGCCCATCGCCACTTGGCGTTGGCCCGCGTATTGTACGGACAGCGCATCAAACAGCACCGAAATCTTGCCAAACTGCGCCG
>JANNBG010000187.1:0-2773 GCA_031385205.1 Rhodobacterales bacterium | reverse complement strand
CCGCAGGCCGCATCCCGCGCGTTCTGCCAGCCATTCTAGTTGAGGGAGATTGAGTATGGACGCGGGAGAGATTGCTGGAAACCTGACGAAAGCGCAGCGCCACAGAGCGGCCGTTCTTTGTGGTGATATAGGGCGTGATGGTGACATCGCGCGTGGGGCCGAGGGCCACGAAATAGGGCAGCTTGAACCCCAACCCAAGGCCCGAGGTGGACCGCAGGCTTGGCGTGAGGAAGCCGGTGGCGCGGTCCAGCGTGGGGTCAGGCATGCGCAGACGCGGAATGTAGAAGACCGGCACACCGCCCAGACGGAACTGGGCATCATCGAAATAGAGCTGTTGTTCGACCTGGTCATGCACCACACGGCGCGCGCGGATTTCCCACAAGGGGGTCGGGCTGCCTTTGCAAATCTTGCAGGACGAGGCCACAACGCGCGACATTTGCGTATAGCGCCCACCACCGGCGCGCACGAGTTCGGCGGCGGCCAGTTGCAACTGCTGGTTCAGCACAAAGCGGGCGCTGGTCAGGATGCCTTCGGTCAGATCGGCGCGCAAATCGGCCTGATCGGCAAAAACGACGGCCCCTTTGCCATCATCCATGACGATCGGCCCGGTGATGATAAGGCGGTCCGTGGTGCGGTCATAAATGATGGATTGGGCCCGCAAACGCGCGCCCTGAAACAGCACTTCGACATTGCCGGTGGCAATCAGGCGGCTATCGCCGGTGATTTGCAGATCATCCGACACCAGCACGGCGCGGGCTTGGGCATGCAGGGCGAGGGGCCACAGGAAGAGGATCAGCAGAAGGATGCGCATCAGCCATCCTCCAGATGCAGCAACAGACCAAGGCTGAGCAAGACGGCGGCAACCGGGGGGGACCATGCGGCGACGATGATAGGAATTTGCCCATTGTTACCAAGGACCTGCGCGAAGTTTCGCAGAAAAAAGATGAAGAACCCGCATGCCATGGCCAGCAGCACCATCGTACCGGTCTTGCCAAAGCGGGCGTGGCGCATGGTGAACCCGGCGGCCACCAGCACCATGGCGGCCAGCAGTAAGGGCAGGGCCAGTTCCATCTGGAACCAGACCTTATGGCTGCGCGCGGAAAAACCAGCTTTTTCAAGGCCCTGAATATACTGTGGCAATTGCCAGATCGCGATGGCCGAGGGCTGGCCAAAACTGTCACGAATACTGTCGCGCGTGAGGTCGGACGGCAGCACCATGCCACTGGGCATGGATTTCGCCGTCTGTTCCGGATTGGCGCTGCGCAAATCCCAGGACTTCGCCGCAGTCAGCACCCATGCGCCCGGTTGCAGCACGGCCTTTTCGGCCTGCGTGCGCGTGGCAAGCATGCCATCGGCGCCATAAGTCAGGAAAATCGCGCCGAACAGTTCCGTACCATCGGCATTGCTGCGGGTGGCCTGAATGACCGTCTGGCCATCCTGCCCGCCCTGCCGCAACCACAGACCGGAGTCTGATACGGACAGCACAGACCCGCCGTTGGCGGCATATTGTGCCCAAAGGCGGTCATATTCCTTGGTTGTGGCGGCGACCAAAGGGTTCAGCACCCCCACGGCAAAGGCTCCCAAGGCGAAGGCGGCCACCACAGGGGCCACCAGAAACCGCAAACCGGACCGCCCGGAGGCGCGCACAACCACCAGTTCAGATGACCGCGCGAGGCCCAGAAACAACGCGATCGACGCCATGATGAGGATCAGGGGCAAGATGCGATACAGGTTTTCCGGCACATTCATCAGCGCCAGCCTGCTGGCCGCCGCAAGCCCGATGTCAGTGTCGGAAAAGCGCCGCAACTGTTCGATCACGTCGATCAGCATGAGAATCCCGAAGAAAATGAGGAACACCCGCGCCACCATGCCCAGAAACCGCCGCGCGAAATACAGGCTGAGCGTCATGTGGCCACCATGGCGGGCACTTTCCGCGGGCGTTGCGAATACCATAGCAAGTACACGCCCAACGAAATGCCAAAGGCCGGGGCCACATAGGCCAGCGCCCAGCGCCCATCTGACCGCAAGGCCGCACTTGCCGCCGCCGTGTTCAGCATTTGCACAAGGATCAGCATCACGACGGCAAAGATGATCTGCCGCCATAACCCAAAGCGGCTGAACCCGCCCAGCAGCAGGGAGGCAAAGCCGATCAGTGCCGCCCCCAAAGCAAGGAACGGGGCGGCAAAGCGGTTATGCGCCTCATACAAAAAGGCAGCGCGGCTTTCGCCCGTCTCGGTGATGACGGTGGGGTCGGCCCGCAAAAGATCCGGTGTTGACAGCTCGTCCAGCGTGCGGCCCGTATTATCGCCGATACGGATGAGCGCGCCCAGATCATAGGTGAAATCGGCAAAACGTGTGATCGACAGCCGCCCCTGATCGTGCGTTATGGTTTGGGCCATGCCGTCGAACATAATCAGCTTTGGCCCCGTATCCCCCCGCACCAACAGCGCCCGCGCAGCGGTATAGGTGACACTGTTTGCAGCCGTCCGATCATCGGCCAGAAACATGTCACGCAATTCGCCATTGGCTGTAATCTCGCGGATATAGAGGGTAATTCCGGCGGCAGGATGCATGAACTGACCGTCGTTCAGGAACTTTGCCGTCACATTGGCGGAAATTTCCGCACTGCGGCTGGCCAGTGTGGCGCGGGATGCGGGCACCAGCACATGCATCAGGATCAGCATCATCACGGCGACGATCAGCCCAAACCACAGCACGGGCCGCGCAAGGCGAAAGGCGGAAAACCCGGTGGCCTGCATCACCACCAGTTCGG
>JANNBG010000014.1:0-3018 GCA_031385205.1 Rhodobacterales bacterium | reverse complement strand
CAAGATTTCCAATAATTTGGGCGATGCGAAGACCATCGTCACGCATCCGGCGACAACCACGCATTCGCGCCTGCCTGCCGACCAGAAAGACCTGTTGGGCATCACACCGGGGTTGATCCGCCTGTCAGTGGGGCTGGAGGATCCGGGTGATCTGCTGGACGATCTGCTGCAGGCACTGGCGCGGAACTGAGTTTTGCCCTGATACCGTTAGGTGGCGGGCGACCCGAAACCGTTGACAGTTTGTAAGATCGCCACCATGATCCGGCTTCAAGAATTTTTCTGTCAGGGTTTTTCATATGTCAGTCGTTGTCGCGCCCGATTTTCTTGTCAATAATTTCGCGCTCGATTTCCAGCAATACCCGTCACTGACGGCCCTTCAAAATGGGGGGTTTGCAGTGACTTGGCTCGGGTCTTTCCAAGGGACTGCATACGTCCTTGCCCGGACCTTTTCCGCCAGTGGCATTCCTGATGGCGACGAAGATAATGTTGCCACATCGCTTGTGCCACAAACCGGCACATCAACTGTTACCACGCTGACTGGTGGGCGCATTGTCTTTGCCTGGGTGTCCGAAACGGGTGGGACATCCGGCTATGACATCAGGGCGCAGATATTTGGCGCGAATGGATCGGTGGTCGGAGCCGAAATCCTTATCAACACCAAAACACTGAATAATCAGGTTGCGCCCGATATTACCGCCCTGTCGAATGGGCGTTTTGTTGTCACATGGCAGTCTTATGACGGCGGCGGCAACGAATACGATATCAGAGGCCGGATTTTTAATGCCAGCGGCGTGGCGCTGGGCACTGACTTTGTGGTCAATTCTACCACGATACATGACCAATACGATTCCAGCGTGACATCTTTGGCAGGTGGGCGCTTTGCGGTGACGTGGTATGCTATTCAGGGCATCGGAGCGGATAATAACATCCGGGCGCGGGTGTTTAATGCGGATGGCTCGCCGCTGGCGCACGACTTCATTGTCAATTCCACCGTAACAGGCGATCAGGGCAGCCCAAGCATAACAACGCTTTCGGATGGCCGGTTCGTTGCGACATGGGAGTCGGACGATGGAGGGACAGGAAATGATATACGCGCACGACTGTTTGCGGCAAATGGCACGGCAATTGGGTTGGATTTCGTCGTCAACACGCTGCGGGAAGACCGGCAGATCGACCCAGGCATTGCGGCACTATCGGATGGGCGGTTCATTGTGACATGGGTGACCGCTGTTTTGGGTGCGCCCGGCGACAACATCAAGGCACGCATCTTTAATGCCAACGGGGTTGCCGCGGGCACGGAGTTTCAGGTCAATTCGACATTGGCAGATAACCAGTATTCCCCCGAAGTGACCCAGCTGCGAAATGGAAAAGTGGTCGTGGTCTGGCATTCCTTTGATACAATTGGCGTGGTGACCAACGTGCATTCCGCGATGATAGACCCGAACATCTTTGTCGGAACGGCGATCAATGACAGGTGGGTGGGTGGCGCATCGAATGAACGGATGAGCGGCTTTGGTGGTATTGATACGTTCAATGGCATGGGGGGCAGTGATACGCTGATCGGCGGCACTGGCAGTGATGTTCTGACGGGAGGGCGCGGTCGCGACCTGCTGACGGGTGGGCTCGGGAACGATCATTTTGACTTTAACTCTGTGGCGGACATGGGGACAACCGGCACGACCCGCGATGTCATTCTGGACTTTGTACATCTGCATGATGAGATCGACCTGAAAGGCATTGACGCTTCATCCAGAAGTTCCGGCAACGGGGAATTCCGGTTTATCGGGACAGCGGGTTTTCACGGCAGTGCAGGCGAGCTGCGCTATGCCAAGGTCGATCTTTCGGGTGCTGCCCATGACAAGACAATCGTTTCTGGTGACATCAACGGGGATGGGCGCGCGGATTTCCAGATTGAGTTAAAGGGGCTTGTGACGCTGACGGCGACCGACTTCGTGTTCTAGCGAACCAGCCCGAAACCTGCGCGGATATCTTTGCCCCAACGGTTGGATTTCCCGCCCGGCACCCTACATGTGACCCCGCGACGGCCAACCGACAAGGGGGATGCGCCATGACGATCCATACATCCGACATCACACAAGCGCCAACGGTGGCCACGCCGGCCTATAGCCGCACTTACCCACACGAATTTCGGGTGGACGATGCCTATAAGGCCAGCCTGCCCGACCTGCAGAACGGGCCCTCCAGCCTGATCGTGGGCGCGCGCACGACCATTCAGCATGTGGGGATTTCGAACTTCCGTTTGCCGATCACATACCAGACGCGCGATGGTGGCGATATCATGCTGGAAACATCGGTGACGGGCACGGTCAGCCTGGAGGCGGAGAAGAAGGGCATCAATATGAGCCGCATCATGCGGACCTTCTATGCCTATGCCAATGACCGATTCAGCTTTGGCGTGATCGAGGCGGCGCTGGATGATTACAAGCGCGATCTGGGCACGTTTGATGCGCGCATCCAGATGCGGCTGTCATTTCCGATGCAGATGGCATCCTTGCGGTCCAACCTGATGGGCTGGCAGTACTATGACATCGCGCTGGAGCTGGTGGATGTGGGGGGCGTGCGCACGCGGATCATGCATCTGGATTATGTGTATTCCAGCACCTGCCCCTGTTCGTTGGAACTGTCGGAACATGCGCGCAACACGCGGGGGCAGTTGGCGACGCCGCATTCGCAACGGTCAGTGGCGCGGATATCGGTGGTGACGCAAGGCGCAACACTGTGGTTTGAAGACCTTGTGGAATTGGCGCGCCGGGGCGTGGTGACGGAAACGCAGGTGATGGTGAAACGCGAGGATGAGCAGGCGTTTGCAGAGTTGAACGCGGCGAACCCGATCTTTGTGGAAGACGCGGCGCGGAGTTTTTGCGAGGTTTTGCGCGGCGACGCGCGGGTGGGGGACTTCCGGGTTGTGGCGAGCCATCAGGAAAGCCTGCACAGCCATGATGCGGTGTCGGTGCTGACGGAAGGTGCGACGTTTGCGGCGACATCTCTGGACCCGCG
>JANNBG010000116.1:0-4047 GCA_031385205.1 Rhodobacterales bacterium | reverse complement strand
GTTCAAGCGGCACGTCTACGAACAAGTCACCGCAGAATTCCGCACCCACCTCGCCTGACACCTTCCTCTGTTCCTAACTTTCTTCGGGGGGTGAGCCATGAAATGGCGAGGGGGGCAGACAGCCCCCCTTCTTGCTTCAATGCAGCAAAACCACCCCCCGCGACGTCGCCCGGAGGGCGGAGGAGCACCCCCCTACACGTCCCGCAGATCCACCACCCGCACCGCCTTGCCCGGACTCCGCGCCACTGACCCCGGCACCCCCACCCGCACCGCCACCGCTATCCCCAGCATCTGCTTGATCCGCCGCGCCAGCACCGCCCCCAGCGCCTCGCGCGCATCATCCGCGCTTTCCACAACCACCGTCATCGCATCCATCCGCCCCACGCGTGTCATCTCGATCTGGAAATGCCCCAACACACCCGCCACCGCCAACACCTGCGCCTCGATCTGGCTTGGGTACACATTCACCCCCCGCAGGATCATCATGTCATCCGACCGCCCCAGCACCTTTTCCATCCGCCGCATGCGGCGCGCCGTCCCCGGCAACAGGCGTGTCAGATCCCGCGTCCGATACCGCACAATCGGCATCGCCTCTTTTGTCAGGCTGGTCAGCACCAATTCACCCATCTGCCCCTCCGGCAGCACCGCCCCCGTTTCCGGGTCGATGACTTCCGCCAGAAAATGGTCTTCCCAGATGTGCAGCCCGTCCTGCGTCTCCACGCATTCCTGCGCCACCCCCGGCCCGATCACCTCTGACAATCCATAACAATCCACCGCCTTGATCCCCAGTGCCGCCTCAATCTCCACCCGCATCGCATTCGTCCAAGGCTCCCCGCCAAAGATCCCCGTCTTCAAACAAGACGCGCGCGGATCGCGCCCCTGTGCGCGGTATTCATCCAGCACCTGCAACATGTAACTCGGTGTCATGCACACCGTCGTCGCCCCGAAATCCTCGATCAGCGTCACCTGCTTATGCGTCATCCCCCCTGACATCGGCACCACCGTGCAACCCAGCCGTTCCGCCCCCGCGTGAAAGCCAAGGCCCCCGGTGAAAAGCCCATACCCATAGCCCACATGCACCACCTCACCCGCCCGCGTGCCCGCCGCATACAAAGACCGCGCCATCAGATGCGCCCACATGGCAAGGTCTGCCGCCGTATAGCCCACCACCGTCGGCTTGCCCGTCGTGCCAGAACTCGCATGCAGCCGCAGCACCTGTTCGCGCGGCACCGCAAACATGCCAAACGGGTAATTCGCCCGCAAATCCGTCTTGGTCGTAAACGGAAACCGCCCGATATCTGCGAGGCTTTGCACATCATCCGGATGCACCCCCGCCGCATCCCACACCGCGCGCGTATGCGCCACATGCGCATAGACATGTCGCAGCGTCGCCCGCAGGCGCGACAATTGCAGACTTTCAATCTCATCCCGCGATGCGGTTTCAATCGGGTCAAACCCGATGCAGGCAGACGTGTCACGCATGGTCAAATCCCCAGCCACGAGTGGATTGCTCTAGCCTAGCGCAAATTGCGGCAAATGCGCGGCCTCAGGCCGGGATTTTTGCGTCCGCCAGCATGGCATGCACCATCGGCATCACTTTTGTGCCAAACAGCCGGATACTTTCCATCATTTGTGCATGCGGTAAGGTGCCGGATGAATATTTCATGTCAAACCGTGCCAGCCCCAGATCGCGCACTGTGCTGGCAATCCGTCGCGCCACCGTTTCAGGTGACCCCGCATAAAGCGAACCATTGGACGCCTCTGCCACAAACCGCTCTTTCGTTGTCGGCCCCCAGCCCCGCTCGCCACCGATCCGGTCATGCATCGCCTTGTAATGTGGCCACAGGGTTTCCAGCGCCGCCTCGTCCGTCGCTGCCACAAAGCCATGCGAATGCACGCCAATCGGATGCACCTTGTGCTCCATCTGCTTGGCCGCCCGGTGGTACAGGTCGATATGCGGCAAAAACCTGCGCGGGTCACCCCCGATGATGGCCAGCATCAACGGAAGGTCATAGCGCACCGCCCGCACAATGGAGTCCGGGCTGCCCCCGACACCGACCCAGGTCGTCAGCGGCGCACCTAACGTCGGGTAAACCCGCTGGTTCTTTAACGGCGCCCGCGTTTTGCCCGCCCAGGTGATCTTCGTCTCGCGGATCAGGCGGCTGAACAAATCCAGCCGTTCCTCGAACAGAATCTCGTAATCCTCCAATGCTTGCCCGAACAGCGGGAATGATTCCGTAAACGATCCCCGCCCCACAATCACCTCGGCCCGGCCATTGCTGACTGCGTTCAGCGTGGAAAACCGCTGAAACACCCGCACCGGATCATCCGATGACAGAACTGTCACCGCCGACCCCAGCCTGATCCGGCTGGTCTGCCCCGCAATGGCCGCCAGCACCATTTCCGGCGATGACACGGCGAAATCATCGCGGTGATGTTCACCCAGCCCGATGAAATCCACCCCCACCTGATCCGCCAGTACCCCTTCGGCCACCACCTCACGCAACACCTGATCCTGCGGCGTCAAGGTGCCGTCCGCACGGCGCGTCACATCGCCAAAGGTGTCGATACCAAGGGTAAGCTGGGTCATGGTGGCCTCCTGTTACGCGGTGAACATAAGCGCACCGCGGCACAGAGTTAAGATACAGGAATGCACAGAGACGGTGTGCGAGGGCCGGGCATGAACCAAATTTGTTCGAACAAATTTGCAAAAATCTTCAAAGATTTTTGACCAAATTACCCGATTCGTTAACAATTATGACCGAACTGTCTGTCCCGACGCCCTTCGGGACGGATAACCGCCTGATAACCGCCCCAAAACATACCGCACCCAATCCGCAAATCCGCTGGTTAACACGGCGTCCTCAACACCTTACGCGATATCCCGCGCCAAAAGCTGGCTTCCCGCACCTTGCTTCACCTCAAACCGGCTGATCTTGCGCACAAGGTCTGACAGTTTCGCACTGCCATAGGTGCGCGTGTCGAAATCCGGATTGGCCTGCGTAATGTACTGCCCGATCTGCCCCATCGAATACCACTCACCTTCGGGATCAATCGCCCGCATTGCCGCGATGATCAGGGGAATGGCCTTGGCGGGCGCTTCCTTAGTGCCCGGTTTCACCAGCGCATCCATCACATCCGGTTTCACAACCTTTGGCGCTTCCTCGCGCACATCGTCCGTCGCGCCAAGGTTTTCCACATAGATGAACCGCTTGCACGCCATCCGAAACGCCTCAGGCGTCTTCTTCTCACCGATGCCATAGACATCAAGGCCTTGCTCGCGGATACGCGCCGCTAACCGTGTGAAATCACTGTCGGAACTGACCAATACAAAGCCATCAAACAGCCCCGAATGCAGAAAATCCATCGCCGCAATCACCAGGCCAATGTCGCTCGCATTCTTGCCCTTGGTGTTGGAAAACTGCTGATCCGCCACCAGCCCCAGCGCCGCCACCTTGCGCGCCCAGGCACTTAACCGCGTCGCAGACCAATCGCCATAAATGCGCCGCACGGACGCCTCGCCCAAGCCTGCGATCTCCTCGAAAATCGCCTCGGCATAGCCCGCAGGCACGTTATCCGCGTCGATCAGAACGGCAAGGCGGGGGGCACGCGTGTCGGCCATGGGGTATCCCTCTTTATCACTATTTCCTTGATGCCCCAAACCGCCCTGCAGTGAAACCCCTTCAGCACACCACTTCAATCAACTGCGGGCCTTTCCGCCCCATCGCATCCGCAAAGGCCGCATTGAACCCCGCCATATCCGTCACCCGCACACCCTGAACGCCATGGCCGCGTGCCAGGGCCACCCAGTCAAGTATCGGATTTTCCACATCAAACATCCGCTGCGCATTGCGGCCCACATCGCGCACACCCACATTTGCCAGCTCACCACGCAAAATCTGATACCCCCGGTTGGCAAAGATCACCACCGTCACATCCAGCCCTTCCCGCGCCATCGTCCACAGCGATTGCACCGTGTACATGCCCGCGCCATCGCCCGCAAGGCAGACTGTCTTCACATCAGGCCGCGCCACGGCAGCGCCAACC
>JANNBG010000354.1:0-4681 GCA_031385205.1 Rhodobacterales bacterium | reverse complement strand
CAATCACCGCGCATTGCGGATTGTACGGGCTTTGGTGTGGGGTCCATCTGCCTGCCGTTCTTTGCGGCCAAAGGCGGGCATGTGACAGATGATCTGCCTGCGGCCTTGGCCGAGGCGGGGTTTCAGGGCCGGTTGCTGCCTGCGGTGGGGCTGCATGCTGATGTGCCGCCGTTGATTGCAGACTGCATCCGTCAGAGCAGTTGAAGCAAAACCTCACGCGTGGCGGGCCAGAGGTCGCGCCATGCATCGCCCGCAGTGGCGAGTGATTTCTGCAGGGCCAAAGCGCCAAAGATGGCGGCAGCACCGGCCAGATGATGCAGCGTCATCGCATCGACAGTGGGGCGTGTGGCCACATCATCCGCCTCGGCCACAAAGCGCGTCAGCAGGCGATGCGCCGTTTGCAGGCCCAAATCAGCCCGCAAATTGGCAAGATGGCCAAGGTCGACAAGGTTCTCGGCAATATCCACTGCGACTTGGACGGCGTTACCCGCCAGTGCCTGCTGTGCCTGCGCGCGGCTGATGGGTTTGCGCAAAACTGGAAATGCGCACCCCGTGGGACCATCACCAGCGGTCATGCACAACAATCTGACGCCCGCGCCCATGCGCGTTTGCAAGATGGCCAGCACCTGATCGCCGGCCATATCTGGCAGCTGAAGATCGGCGAGGACGGCATTGTAATCAGTGGGTTGTGCCAATGCCGCGGTCCCGGTGGCCATTGCCAGAACCTGATGCCCCAGCCCCTGCAACATGTGCTGCAGGACATGGCGCTGTGCGGCGCTGTCTTCGACAATCAGAACCCGCATTGATCTGCCCCTGTGCGCGTGCGCATTGATATCGCAGCTGTGCCGCTTTTGCCAAAACAATCGCATCGGCGAAACGTTGCAAGTGATCCTATCCAAACCGACATGTTTCCAGTGCCGCCGGTCCTGCTATGCTATGCGCGTGTTCCAAATCGGAACACAACTTTTGGGCGAACGGAACATCCATGCGCATTCTTCTGGCAGACGACCACGATCTGGTACGCGAATCCATCGCGGCTTTGCTGCAAGCGCAAGGATTTGAGGCGGTGACGCTGGCCGCGTCTTTGGCCGAGGCGATGGAATTGCTGCGTGACCAGCCGCAGGATTTACTGCTGCTGGACTATTCGATGCCGGGCATGAACGGGTTGGAAAGCCTGGGCACGCTGCGCGCGAATTATCCGGGGTTGGCGGTGGCGGTGCTGTCGGGCACAACGTCACGCGAACTGGGCGAGGCGGCGGTGAAGGCCGGGGCAAAGGGATTTCTGCCCAAGACGCTGTCGGCTGCGGCGTTCGTCGAGGCCATCCACATGATGGGAGCAGGCAAGGTTTTCATACCGGTGGACCTGCTGTCGTCAGACACGGCGCAGGGCGAGGGCATCCTGTCTTTGACACGGCGTGAAACGGATGTGCTGCGGGGGTTGTGCGCGGGCAAGTCGAACAAGGAAATCGCGCGGGATCTGGAGTTGCAAGAGGTGACGGTCAAGCTGCATGTCAAGACGTTGAGCCGCAAACTGGGCGCGCGCAACCGGACGCATGCGGCGATGATCGCGCGGGATGAAGGGCTGATTTAGGGCCGGGCAACTGAAAATTTCAGGCCTGAAATTTTCAGACGGTATGCAGATACAAATCGAAATCGACCTCTGACACGGTCCTTGCGACACGCGCGTATTCGGCGGCCTTTACGGCGGTAAAGGTGCGGTGCATGTCTGCGCCCAAGGCGTCTTTCAGAAACACGGATGCCGTGGCTGCATCAATCGCCTGATGCCAATCGGTGGGCATGGGCGGGCCTTCGGCATTATACCCGTTGCCGGTGGTTTCCGGGCCGGGGTCAATCTGATGCGCAAAGCCGTGGCGGATGCCGGCCAGCACGGTTGCGGCCACAAGGTAGGGGTTGGCATCGACGCCTGCGGGCCGGTGTTCAATGCGCCGTGCCTTGATATCGCCTGCAGGAATGCGCAAAGCGACGGAGCGGTTGTTGACGCCCCATGTTGGGCTGATGGGGGCATAGGAATTGCTGGCAAAACGCCGCCATGAATTGGCATGCGGGGCAAACACCAGCATGGATTCGGCCATCGTGGCGCGCAGCCCGCCAAGGGCATGCAGGATATTGGCGTTCCATTGGCCTTCGACATCCTCGACAAACACGTTGCGCCCGGCATCATCCAGCAAGGACACATGGAAATGCATGCCGGAGCCTGCATAATCGGCAATGGGTTTGGCCATGAAACAGGCGGTGACACCGTGATGGCGGGCCTGTGCGCGTACGATGCGTTTCAGACGGATCAGGTCATCGGCGGCCTGCAGCACATCGGTGCGGTAGTGCAGGGTCAGTTCGTACTGGCCGGGGGCGAATTCGCTGATCATGGTTTCGGCCTTGATGCCCGCCTTTGCAGCACCTGCATAGATATCGCTGAACAGCGGCAGCATGCCGTGCAGGGCATCGACGGAATAGACTTCCGTCTTGTGCGAGGTGCGGCCATCCAGCACGTCGGCGGCAGGTTTGACGCCTGCGCTCCGGTCATTTGACAGCAGAAAGAATTCCAACTCAAACGCGCCTGCGGGATGCAAGCCTTCGGCGGCCATCACATCGACCTGCCGCATCAGGGCATGGCGCGGGTCGGAGGTCATGGGGGTGCCATCAAGGTTATAACACATCATCAGCATCTCGCCCCTTGGCGGCTGGGTGTTGTGCAAGGCGATCAGGCTGCCGGGCACGGGCCAAGCCCGCCTGTCAGCATCGCCTTCATCCCAGATCAGGCCAGTTTCATGCACATCCTCGCCACAGATATCGAGGCCAAGGATGGAAATGGGCAGATGCCGGCCATTGTTGTAAATGGACAAGAGTTCGTGCCTGCGGATGATCTTGCCACGCCCGATCCCGTTCGAATCGTGCAAGACGATGTCGAAAGCCTCGATCTCGGGGTGGGCATTCAGGAAGGCTTCGGCCTCGGATGGATGGGAGCCGCTGGGGGAAAGGGTCATGGGGCAAGGTCCGTCAGGATTTCGTCAAAGGCGGCGATCAGGCGGTCAATCTGGCGGTTTTTCGTCACCGGGCTGACCAGCATCATGTTGTGGAACGGGGCGATCAGGCAACCCCGGTTGAGTAGCGCCGTATGCAGCACGGATTCGACCTGTGGCACATGGGCAAGTGCGGCCTCCACCCCGTTGCGCAAAGGGCCGGGGGCGCAGATGAATTCAACGCGGGCCCCGACGCGGACGACATGCCATGGCAGGTTATGTTTGGTGATGGCAGCGGACAGGCCCTTGGCAAGGCGTGCGGCGCCTGCGTCCATATGGGCATAGTTGGCATCGGTCATCACCTCGGCCAAGGTGGCCTTCAGGCAGGCGCATTGCATGGGGTTTCCGGCCAGCGTGGTGCCCATGCCGGAATGGCCTGTAGGGCGGGTCAGATTGTACGTGGCAAACCGCGCGGCCACGGCATCGGTCATGCCCCAGACGGCGGTGGGCATGCCGCCTGCGACGCATTTGCCGACGACGACCATGTCAGGCGCAAGGCCATGCACGCGTGTATATCCGCCGCGCCCGGTGGAGATGGTGTGGGTTTCATCCATGATGAACAGGGCACCATGGGTGGTGCAGAGGTCTTGGATGGCGTGCAGGAAACCGTCGTCTGGCAAGACCATGCAGCAATTGGTCATCACGGGTTCCATCAGCACGCAGGCGACATCGCCTGTGGCCAATGCGGCCTGAACGGAGTCCAGATCGTTGAAGGTGCAGGCCACAGCGCCCCGTGCCAAATCCTGCACGCGGCCAATCAGGCTGGGGCGGCTGATGGTCTGGCCATGGTCGAGCGCGACCATCGTATCATCGACCGTGCCGTGATAGCAGCCGTCGAACACCAGCACCTTTGGCCGCCCGGTCACCGCGCGCGCGACGCGGATGGCATAGCGGTTGGCATCGGTGGCGGTGGCCGCAATCTGCCAGCGGAAATCGCCGAAGACATCGCACAACAGGCGGCCAGCCTCGGCGGCATCGGCGGAGGGCAGCATATAAGTCAGCCCGCGTTTGGCCTGCGCGGTGATGGCACGGGCGACGGGCGCGGGGGAATGGCCAAACATGCTGCCGGTATCGCCAAGGCAGAAATCATCGACCTGATACCCATCAATGCAGGTCAACCGCGCACCGCGTGCCTGGTCCACGACCATCGGGAAGGGCATGGGCCAATCGGTCATCCAATGCATGGGTACGGCATTCAGCCAGGCCTCGCCCTTAGCCGCTGCCGATTTGGGCCGGCCATTGGCATACCGCTTGGCCTCGCGCGCGGCGATCTTGGCCAGCCGTTTGGTATCAATGCCTGCAAGCGTGGTCATCATGGCCCCCTGAAAGCCGGGCATATGCCTGATATTTTGATCAAAAGAAAGGCCAAGCGGTTTTCTGTCTGTCTCAATACGCATCTTCCCTCGCCGCGAGAGCCTAAGGCGGGCGTATTTGAGCAAACAGAAAACCTTAGGTGATGCGGATTTCGATCATGCGGGGGCCGCTGTGGGGGGCCAGCAGGGCGGTGCGGAGGGCATCTGCGTCGGGCAGGATGCTGGTGAAGGGCAGATCGCAGGCGGCGGCAAAGGGTTTCATGTGTAAAGGCGAGGGGGTGCAGCCGATGACTTGGGTGCCTGCATCGCGCATGGCCTCGGCAATTTCGC
>JANNBG010000037.1:0-4921 GCA_031385205.1 Rhodobacterales bacterium | reverse complement strand
GGCGCGTGGCACGCGGCCCTATGTGATGGCGCGGTTGCGGGCCGGGGTTGGGGTGGATGCGGTGGTGGCGTTTCTGGAGCGGGAAGGCGGGTTGGTTTTAAGGGGGTGATGGGCACATTGCCCATCCTACCTGACAGCGTTGGGTAGGATGGGCAATGTGCCCATCGTCGGGTCATATTGCCAGCGCGACCCATGCACCATTGCGCTTTGATGACCGCACGCAGGCATCTACGAAGGCGACGCCCTCCAACCCCTCCCGCAGCCCCGGAAATTGCACGGCTGCATCGACGGCAACGCCGTTACGCCGCGCGATGATGGCACGCGCCGCCTCGGCGTAGATATTGGCGAAGCCTTCGAGATAGCCTTCGGGATGGCCCGGCGGGATGCGGGTCATGCGGGCGGCGGCGTCATTGGCCCCCGCACCGCCACGCGTGATGCGGCGGCGCGGGCGGTTCAGGGGGGTGACCCACAGGTAATTCGGGTCTTCCTGTGCCCATTCGATACCCGCCTTGGTGCCGTAAACGCGCAGGCGCAGGGCGTTTTCGCAGCCCGTGGCGACTTGGCTGCACCACAGCATGCCGCGCGCACCAGATGTGAAGCGCAGCATGACATGGGCGTTGTCATCGACGCGGCGGCCTGAAACGAAGGATTGCAGGTCTGCGGCGAGGCTGTCGAGGGTCAGGCCGGTGACGAAGCTGGCAAGGTTGAAGGCATGGGTGCCGATGTCGCCCGTGCTGCCACCTGCACCCGATTGGGCGGGGTCGGTGCGCCAGCCGGCCTGTTTCTGGCCCGTCGCTTCCAAGTCTTCGGCAAGCCAGTCTTGGGCATATTCGACCTGCACGACGCGGATATCGCCCAGATCGCCCGCCCGCACCATGGCCTGCGCGTGGCGGATCATGGGATAGCCCGTGTAGTTATGCGTGAGCGCGAAGATGGCACCTGAGGCGGTGGCGGTTTTGACCAGTTTCTTGGCTTCTGGCAGGGTGGCGGTCAGGGGTTTGTCGCAGATGACGTGGATGCCACGGCGCAGGAATTCGACGGCGATGGGGGCGTGCATGTGGTTGGGGGTGACGATGGAAACAGCCTCGATCCCATCCTTTTTGCGGGATTCGCGCTGGGCCATCTCGGCAAAGCTGGCATAGGTGCGGGCGGGGTCCAGCCCCAGATCGGCACCGGAGGCATGGGATTTTTCAGGGGTGCTGCTGAAGCAACCGGCGACCAGGTCGTACTGGTCGTCAATGCGGACGGCGATGCGGTGGACGGCCCCGATAAAGGCCCCCTGGCCGCCACCAACCATTCCAAGGCGAATGCGGGGGGCGCGGGCGACATGGGCGGCATCAATGGGCATGGGAGGGCTCCTGCATAAGGCCGCGCCGCATCAGGGCGATGGCTTGGGTATAGACTTCGGTGGGCGAGGCGAACAAAGGCCGCCAGACGCGGGTGGCGGCGGCGATGTCGGGCAGGGCGTGGCCGAACGCCTCGACCGTCAGCCAGCCATCATAGCCAGCGGCCTTAGCGGCGGCGATGGCGGGCAAGATGGCGGCATGGCCACGGCCGGGGGTGCCTCGATCATTCTCGCTGATATGGATGTGGCGGATGTGGGGCATGGCGGCGGTTATGGCCGCGATGGGATCGCGTTCTTCGATATTGGCGTGGAAGGTATCGTAGAGAAAGCCGTAGTTGGGGCGGTTGACGGCCTGCACAAGCGCCGCACCTTGGGCACAGGTGTTGAGCGCATAGCATTCAAAGCGGTTCACCGGTTCCACGGCCAAGGTGATGGCAGTGCCTGCATGACCGGCCATGGCGGTCTGGGTGCGGATCAGGCGCTGGTGTTCATCGTCCGTCAGGGGCAGGCCGGAGAATTGCCCAAGCGGTTGGTAGAACGGACCGGCCAACACGTCAGCACCCAAGGCGACAGCGCAATCAACAAGGCGTTTGAGGTAAGAGACGCCCGCACCTTCGTGTGTGGCGGACAGGGGATTGCGGGCGTCATCGGGCACGATGGCGACGACGGTGGATTGCAGCCCTGCGTCATCCAGCATGGTCTTTATCCGGCGGTAGTGGGTGGGGGTGCCTTGGAAAACAGGCACCTCGACCCCGTCATAGCCTGCGGCCTTCAGGGCCTGCAATGTAGGTAGCAGGTCAGGTGTGACATGCGTGGTCCACAACAGCAGGTTGAAGCCCAGCTTCATCAGATGATCCCCAGCATCCGCTTGTTGGTGGCATCATCGGCACCAGCCCCGGCAAAGTCGTCAAAGGCCTTTTCGGTGACGCGGATGATGTGGTTATTCACGAAAGCTGCCCCTTCACGCGCGCCATCCTCGGGGTGTTTCAGGCAGCACTCCCATTCGACCACGGCCCAGCCGTCATAGCCGTATTGCGTGAGTTTGGAAAAGATGGCGCCGAAATCGACCTGCCCATCGCCGAGTGAGCGGAACCGCCCGGCGCGGTCGACCCATGACTGATAGCCGCCATAAACGCCTTGCGCCCCGGTGGGGTTCAGTTCGGCGTCCTTGACGTGGAACATCTTGATGCGATCATAGTAAAAGTCGATATTCTGCAGGTAATCAAGGTGTTGCAGGACATAATGGCTGGGGTCATACAGCATGTTGCAGCGGGCATGGCCTTTGACGCGGTGCAGGAACATCTCGAACGTGATGCCATCATGCAGGTCTTCGCCGGGGTGGATTTCATAGCAGACATCGACGCCGCAGTCGTCGGCATGGTTCAGGATGGGCAGCCAGCGTTTGGCCAGTTCGTCAAAAGCGGCGTCGATCAGGCCTTCGGGGCGCTGGGGCCATGGGTAGACGTAGGGCCATGCGAGTGCTCCGGAAAACGTGGCGTGGGCGGTGAGGCCAAGGTTTTTGGAGGCGGTGAGGGCCTTTTTCACCTGATCTGTGGCCCATTCCTGACGGGCTGCGGGGTTGCCCTTGACATGCGGTGCGGCAAAGCCATCAAACGCGTCATTATAGGCGGGGTGGACGGCGACCAACTGGCCTTGCAGGTGGGTGGACAGTTCGGTGATCGCGATGCCGTTTGACGCGGCAACACCCTTCAGCTCATCACAGTAATCCTTTGACGATGCGGCCTTTTCCAGATCGAACAGGCGCATGTCCCATGACGGCACCTGCACGCCCTTGTAACCGCAATCGGCGGCCCAAGCGGTGATGGCCGCCCATGAATTGAAGGGTGCGGCATCGCCTGCGAATTGCGCCAGAAACAGCGCCGGTCCTTTGATCGTTTTCATCGTCTTCTCCCGTTCAGACAAGGTCTTGGATGGTGGGGCGGTCAAGATACTGGCGCGGTGGTGCGGTGGGGTCTTCGATTGCCGCCATCAGGGCGCGGGCAAGATAGTCACCAGCTTTGCCGACATCTTCGTGCAATACAATAATTTCGCGCCGGAACCGGAAGAGAAAGTTCAGCGCCTCTTTGGCGGCAAGGTCGAAATCAGTGCCGATCTGCAAACCCAGGCTTTCAGCGCCGGTGATTGCGGCCATCGCAGCCGTGGTTGACCCGACAACCATGCCATCCGGGGCATCGGGTTGCGAAAGGCGTTCGCGAATGGCGGCATGGATGCGCACGGCACCCGAATCGGAATGCGCAGTGGCCAGCACTTCGGACCGCAGGCCATGTTCGGCGCAGGCTGCCAAAAAGCCGGTCATCATATGGGCGGTGTACGACTGGCTGGCGGGCGGGGCGACCAGCATCAAATGCTTGCGGCCCCGGCGGGCCAGTTCCTGCACGACGATGCGGGCATAGGCCTCATTATCATAATCGAAATAGGGGTGATTGATGCCGCCTTCGGTGCGGCCATGCGTGGCGAAAGGGAAGTTCCGGTTGGCCAGATACCGCACGCGGGGATCATCTGGCATGGTCTGGTTCAGGATGACGCCATCGGCACTTTCCGTTTCCACCAGATATTGGATGGGGGTCATCGGATCCTGATCGCCAAAGAACGGCATGATGACGACGTGATAGGCCGTGCCGCGCAACGCCTCGGCCGCGGAATAGATCAGCCGCGAGGCATGGTTCATGACGTCAGCCTCGCTGGAAAACACCAGAGCGATGACGTTGGTTTTGCCGGTGCGCAGGCGGACCCCGGCGCGGTTGGGGCGGTATCCCAGGCGGGCTGCAACATCACGCACGAGGCGCTTGGTATCTTCACCAATGTCGGGCGCATCCTTGAGCGCGCGGCTGACGGTGGCGATGGCAAAACCGGTTTCCAGCGCGATGGTTTTGAGCGTGGGACGGCCCTGATCGACGCGGGGCGGTGTTTGCAGGTGCAGCGACTCGGTCATTCTCGCTTACCTTTTATCACGCAGGGGCGCAGGCGCCCAATTGCGGTCTGCAGCATGACCGTGTGGCAGGTCAATGTGCCCCGCATGATGTGCCACACGCCCGAATCGGTGTGAAACATGGTGCGGCACCAGCCTATGCTGTCCGACAAAAACGATGCGCGGACAAGGGGTTGTGGCGCAGTGGGCGGGGGGCAGAACCATGTCAAAGGGGCCAGAAGAAAAGGGTTGATTCGACGCTATTGAACGTCTGGTCAAAGGTTTCGCACAAGCGAAAAGATTACTTGATTGGCAAAACTATAACGTTATAGCTAGGTTCCATAACGTTAAAAAAACCGGGAGGACTGCATGAAAATCTATACAATGGCGGCTGCACTTTTTGCGTCGGTTGCCCTGCCTGCTGCTGTGAGCGCCACGGATCTGGAAGTCACGCATTGGTGGACATCGGGCGGTGAAGCCGCTGCTGTGGCCGAATTTGCCAAGGCATTCGATGCCACGGGCAACAAGTGGATCGATGGCGCGATTGCAGGGTCGGGCGACACCGCACGCCCCATCATCATCAGCCGTATTCTGGGCGGCAACCCGATGGGTGCGACGCAGTTGAACCCCGGCAAAGACGCGGATGA
>JANNBG010000022.1:0-4175 GCA_031385205.1 Rhodobacterales bacterium | reverse complement strand
ATGGCGCAATTCGCCCTGCGCTGGGTCATGATGGACCCCGCCATCACCGTCGTCATCCCCGGTGCCAAGTCGGCGGATCAGGCCCGCGCCAACGCTGCTGCCGATACGCTGGCCCCCTTGCCCGACGCCACAATGGCAGCGGCGCGAAAGGTCTATGATACCCTCATCGCGCCGCATGTCGATCATCGCTGGTAACGAGAGAAGCCCAATCCCAACGCCCGCCAACTGAAAATTTCAGACCTGAAATTTTCAGGCATCCCGGCGTTGGGAAAGTTCCTGCTGATCAACCAACCAGTTCAAGACCCGAGAAGAAAAATGCAATCTCGCGCGCCGCAGACTCAGGCGAATCCGACCCGTGCACCGAATTCTCGCCCATCGACAGCGCAAAATCCTTGCGGATCGTCCCCTCAGCTGCATTTGCCGGGTTCGTCGCCCCCATCACCTCACGGTTCGCAGCAATCGCACCTTCACCGCTGAGCACCTGCACCACCACCGGCTCCGACGCCATGAACGCGCACAGTTCGCCATAGAAACCACGTGCGGAATGCTCCGCATAAAACGCCCCCGCCTGCGCCAGTGACAGATGAATGCGCTTGGACGCCACCACCCGCAGCCCCGCCTCTTCAAACTTGGCCACGATCTTGCCCGTCAGATTACGGCGTGTTGCATCCGGTTTGATGATCGAGAGTGTATGTTCAACGGCCATGGTGGCGCTCCTGTCTGAAAAGGGGCCATCTGCCCCACATGTTTGCGGGCGGCTGGTAACATGGGAGATGGCCCGTGAAAACCCCTGCGCGCAGGCGAACTGCGGGTGAGTTCGAATGGCGGTGACGTGTCCGGAGCGCACATCAAGCCCACCCGTCCCGGGCTTGACCCGGGACCTCCGGTCGGACCCGGCACACGAGAGGCCCCGGATCAGGTCCGGGGCGAGGTATGGTGGCTGGCCGATGGCGGCCATGAGCCCGTTGCGGGCATTCCGGCCCCCGCTCGCGTCAACCAAGAATCCCGTGTTTTTCAAGGATGCGGAGTGTAAGCCAAGTGATGCCTGTCAAGATAAGAATGGAGAGGCCAATTGCAGTCATGAGTTGACCGGCACGGCCAAGGCGGGATTTCCCTGCGCGTAAGAATTCTTCGTTCAGGAATAGAGATGTACGCCTCATTCTTTCGGAGTAAGGCTCCGACAGACTGTTCCACCATGTTCCTCCGAAAACGAAGCGAACAGGTATGGGAACGATGAGGCAGGCCAAACCAAGCCACGTCGTCAGAAAACCTAGGGGGAAGGCGATGTCGAGGACGGCTTGGCCCATGTTCCTGTCCCAGTGCACAAATACCAGTAGCAACATAAGATGGTATCGGGAGGTTGTCCAATATCGCGCGCAGCTTCTGGTTAACTCCAATGACCGCTCCGTCCGCTAAGCAGCCATCAAACCCGTTCCGCTTCCCCCAGTTGACGCCACACCCCACTTAGGGCATCCCCCGCCCCATGCTCAAGATATCTGACATCACCTATTCCGTCGAAGGCCGCCCTCTGTTCGAGGGCGCATCCGCCACCATTCCCACCGGCCACAAGGTGGGCCTTGTGGGCCGCAACGGCTCCGGCAAAACCACCCTTTTCCGGCTCATCAAGGGCGAACTGGCCTTGGAGGGTGGCGATATCTCCCTCCCTTCCCGCGCCAAAATCGGCGGCGTAGCGCAAGAGGTGCCGTCCTCCTCCACCACGCTGCTGCAAACCGTGCTGGAGGCCGATACCGAACGCACCTCCCTGATGTACGAGGCTGACCACGCCACAGATCCTGCGCGCATCGCCGATATTCAGCATCGCCTTGCCGATATCGACGCATGGTCCGCCGAAGGCCGCGCCTCCAGCATCCTGAAAGGTCTGGGTTTCGATGCCGAGGCGCAGTTGCGCCCCTGTTCCGATTTTTCCGGCGGCTGGCGCATGCGTGTCGCCCTTGCAGGCGTGCTGTTCGCCCAGCCTGACCTGTTGCTGCTGGACGAGCCCACCAACTACCTCGATCTCGAAGGCGCGCTCTGGCTCGAATCCTACCTGCAGAAATACCCTCACACTGTCCTCATCATCAGCCACGACCGCGGCCTGCTCAATCGCGCCGTCCAAGGCATCCTGCATCTGGACTCGCGGAAACTCACCTACTGGAACGGCCCCTATGACCAGTTTGCCCGTCAAATGGCCGAACGCCGCGCCGTGCTGACCGCCGAGGCCAAGAAACAAGACCTGCGCCGCGCCCATTTGCAATCCTTTGTGGACCGTTTCAAGGCCAAGGCGTCCAAGGCCGCCCAAGCCCAATCCCGCGTGAAAATGCTCGAAAAACTGGAAACCATCACCCCGCCAGAAGAGGCGAAAAAGCAGGTCTTCACCTTCCCGGTCCCTGAGGAACTCTCGCCCCCCATCATCAACATGGATGCTGCCGCCGTGGGGTATGGCGGCGTCCCCGTCTTGCGCCGCCTGAACCTGCGGATTGATCAGGACGACCGCATCGCCCTGCTGGGCCGCAATGGTGAAGGCAAATCCACCCTCTCCAAACTGCTCGCCGCCAAGCTGACCACCGCCGAAGGCCGCGTCATCCGCCACTCCAAACTGCGCATCGGCTATTTTGCCCAGCATCAGGTCGATGAGCTGCACATCGACGAGACCCCCCTTCAGCACCTGCAACGCCTGCGCCCCGCCGAAGGCCAACCCCGCCTGCGCGCCCGTCTCGCTGGCTTTGGCCTGATGGCCGACCAAGCCGAAACCGCTGTCGGCCGTCTGTCAGGCGGCCAAAAAGCCCGCCTGTCCCTGCTGCTCGCCACCATCGACGCGCCGCACCTGCTCATCCTGGATGAGCCCACCAACCACCTCGACATGGAAAGCCGCGAGGCTTTGGTCCAGGCTTTGACCGAATATTCCGGCGCTGTCGTCCTCGTCAGCCATGACATGCACCTGCTGGGGCTGGTCGCAGACCGCCTTTGGCTGGTCAAAGGCGGTGCTGTCGAACCCTATACCGAAGACCTCGATGCCTACCGCCGTCAGTTGCTTGCTGGTGATGAGGTGAAGATCGAGGCAAAACCGATTGAAAAACCAAAGAAAATCAGCCGCGAAGATATCCTTGGCCTGCGCTCCGAAGTCCGCAAATGCGAAGACCGCTTGGAAAAGCTGAACGAAATGCGCGACCGTCTGGCCAAGAAACTCGCCGATCCAGACCTCTATGACGATGCCCGCAAGGGCGAACTGGACACATGGAACAAGAAATACGCCGAAGTCATGGGCGCATTGGACAAGGCCGAGGCCCTCTGGCTGTCAGCCCAAGGCAAACTAGAGGCCGCGGCATGACCCGCCCTCTCAGAACACTCCCCCACCCCGCGACGTCGCCCAACGGGCGGAGGAGCATCTGATGGAACAAGCCTTCCTCATCACCGCCTTCGCCACCCTCTTCGTCGTCATCGACCCCCCCGGCCTGGTGCCCATGTTCATCGCCCTCACCACCGGCATGTCCAATGACCACCGCCGCGCCATGGCCCTGCGCGCCTGCATCATCGCCGCCGCACTCCTCACCCTGTTCGGCCTTGCCGGAGAATCCATCCTTGGCTTCATCGGCATTTCCATGCCCGCCTTCCGCATCGCCGGTGGCATCCTGTTGTTCCTCACCGCACTCGACATGCTGTTTGAACGCCGCACCACGCGCCGTGAAGGCCAACTCGCCGACCCCGACCATGACCCCTCCGTTTTCCCCCTCGCCACCCCCCTGAGTGCTGGCCCCGGTGCCATCACCTCGGTCAACCTGCTCGTCGGCCAAAGCGGCCCCGGCTGGACCGGCACCATCACCGTCATCGCCCTGATGCTGGCCATGATCGCCGTCACCTACGCCTTCCTCCTTGCCTCCCCGCCATTGGAGCGCCTGCTGGGCCGCACCGGCACCATCGTCATCACCCGCCTGCTGGGCATGCTGTTGGCCGCCCTGTCGGTGCAGTTCGTGATTGATGGGGTCAAGGGGACGGGGTTGATCGGGTAGTCGGCCCTCGTCTCTTTCCAATCCGATTTGCCGGACAGAACTGACATAGGGCCGCGCCCGACCTCGGGATGGCGCACCAACGCTGGTTCTGTGCGCTTTATGGTTCAACACCTTCCACCGAATTTCTGCTGGTGACGGTGGCAACCGCGCCCTTTCGGCGGGAGGTCG
>JANNBG010000018.1:0-3298 GCA_031385205.1 Rhodobacterales bacterium | reverse complement strand
CCACAGTAACCTTGACAGCCAAATTGCCCGCAGGCCCGGTGCCGACAAAGCTGTGCGTTGCGGCACCGGACCCGTCACCCCGGCTGGCGACAGATGCGAAATATGCGCTGCGCTTTGCCAATGCGAATACGCCGACGCAGACATGGGCGGCGGGGCAGTTTTGTTTTAGCCTATAATACGCCCCTGATCCAAGCGCACCACGCGGTCCATGCGGGCCGCCAATTCCATGTTGTGCGTGGCAATCAGGGCTGACAAACCCGTCGCCCGCACCAGTTCCATCAGCGCCGAAAACACCTGATCCGACGTTGCGGGATCAAGGTTGCCTGTCGGTTCATCCGCCAGCAGCAGCCCTGGCCCATTGGCCAGCGCCCGGCAGAACGCCACGCGTTGCTGTTCGCCCCCTGACAGGGCCGCCGGGCGGTGGCTGGCACGCGCGGCGATGCCCACACGGGTCAAAAGGTCCATCGCATGCGCCGTGGCCACATCGCGCGGCACGGCATTGGCCAGTTGCGGCAAGACGATGTTTTCCAAGGCGCTGAACTCCGGCAACAGGTGGTGGAATTGATAGATGAACCCCACCGTTTTGCGCCGCGCCTCGGTCCGCGCGCGGTCAGGCAACCCCGCCATATCGATTCCGTTGAGCAAGACCTGCCCGCTATCTGGCGTATCCAGCAGCCCTGCAATGTGCAGCAGCGTGGATTTGCCCGCACCTGAGGGTGCCACCAAAGCCACCACCTCGCCCTTGGCCACTGTCAGCGATGCGCCCTGCAAGACCACAACCTGCGCCACCGTGCCCTTGTTATACGCCTTTGTAATCCCATCCAGAACCAATGTGTCACTCATACCGCAGCGCCTCGACCGGGTTCATCCGGGCAGCACGGCGTGCGGGAAAGATCGTCACGATAAAGGACAATCCCAATGACAGCGCCACGGCAGACAGCACGTCGCCCCATTGCAACTTGGCAGGCAGCGCATAGATGCCGCGAATGGACGGATCCCAGACGCCGCCACCGGCGACATAGTTCACGAAGGAAAAAATCGGGTCGATATACAGCGCGAACAGGCACCCCAGCACCACACCCAGTGCCGTGCCAATCAACCCCGTGCTGGCCCCGCAGATAAAGAATACGCGCAGGATCGACCCTTCGGTCAGGCCCATGGTGCGCAGGATGCCGATGTCGCGGCCCTTGTTTTTGACCAGCATGATGAGCCCCGAAATGATGTTCATCGCGGCAATCAGCACAAGGATCGACAGGATGATGAACATCACATTATCCTCGATATCCAAGGCCCGCAGAAATGACCCCGCGCTATCGCGCCACGACCATGTCATCGCATCCGGCACAGCGGCAAGGATAGCGGGCGTCAGGTCATCAACATGGTCAGGATCGGCCACCATCACCTCGATCTCGTCGCTATAGCCTTCGCGGTTGAAATTGGATTGCGCCGCGGCCATTGGCATGTAAATGCGTGTGCGATCAATGTCATAACGGCCAGCGGTAAAGACATACTCCACCACATAGGCGTTGACACGCGGGCTGGTGCCCATCGGCGTTACCTTGCCGTTGGGCGATATCAGCCGCACTTTATCACCCACGCCGACGCCCAACTCGCGCGCGAGGCCCGACCCGATGGCAATGCCGTCATTGAACGCATTCAGATCGCCGTATGCATCCGCCCCCATTCCCACACGCGGGATGGTTTTCAGGTTATCGAGGGTGATCCCGTACACTTCCGCCCCGCGCGAGGTATCCTGAAACGTCGCCATCACCTGCCCTCGGATCAGCGGGGCCGCGCGTGTCACACCGGGAATGGCCGCCAGCCGTGCGGCCACCGGGTCGTTGTCGGGAAAGCCCTTGATGGTGCGGCCCGTGTCATCAAAATGCTCCGCCGCATAGACGGTCACATGCGCGTTGGCGCCCAAGATCGTATCCACAAATTCTGCCCGAAACCCTGCGCGCACGGACAGCGTGGCAATCAGCGCGAACACCGCCAGCGTGATGCCGATCAGGCTGATCCATGTCATCACGCTGACGCCGCCTTCGGCGCGTTTGGCGCGCAAATAGCGCCAGGCGATCATCCATTCGAATGCGGCAAAAGGGGGGGTGCGGCCTGCCATGACGGTCCTTTTTCCGCGCACCATGTGACGCAGGCCGCCTGTCGTCAACCCATCAGCCGATCAACTTGCGGATGGCGTCCTTGGCATGGGTCAGCGGGGCCTTTGCACCAAACATCCGGGTTGCAGCCCAAACCCCTTCCAGAAACAGGAACACCCGTTCCGCATGCGCCTGCGCGTCGGGCAAGCCTTGGTTCTGCGCGCGCAGCTGCAACTGTGCAATGACCCGTCGCTTGACGCCTAATGCCGCAGCATGTGCCGGATGTGCAGGGTCCGAAAACTCTGCCGCTGTGCCCTGATAGGTGCAGCCCATGCACCAGACTTTGCCCGCAATGTCGATCATGTGGTCGGCATAGGCGATCAGGGGCAGGGGGCCGTCAACCGGCGGCAGGCTTTTGCCGGACCGTTCCTCGGATCGTGCGATCCATGCCACGATCAGATCATCCTTGGCCGGAAAATGCTTGTAAAACGTGGCCTTGGCCACGCCCGCCTCGGCAATCACCCGGTCCACGCCAATGGCGCGGTAGCCTTCGCGGTAAAACAAAGGCCCCGCTACATCAATGATGCGGTCCCGCGCGGGCATTGGTTTTTCAGTCGTTTGCGACTCGCTTGACATGTAGACAGACCTGTCTGTATATCTCTGCCATGAACAGACAGAACGGTCTGTCTATAGCAGAGGAGACGGATCATGAAAATAGGTATCATCGGTGGTGGTGGCGTGGCGCAAACCTTTGGGGCGGGGCTGATTGCGCTTGGCCATGATGTGCAACTGGGCATCCGCAGTGTGACACCGGATGAACTGGCCAAGGACCGTGCGCAAGCGGTGCCCTTGGCCGATTGGCAGACGAAATCCGGGGGTCGCGTTGTCACGATGGCGCAGGCCGCGGCGCATGGTGATCTGGTCGTCAACGCCACCTCGGGTGGGGCATCGCTTGCAGCACTGGCCTTGGCGGGGGCTGCAAACCTGAAAGGCAAAGTCCTGATCGACATCGCCAATCCGCTGGATTTCAGCATGGGCATGCCGCCCTTCCTGATCCCGGATTATACCGGCCCCACGTCACTGGGTGAACAGATTCAGGCCACCTATCCTGATACGCATGTCGTCAAAGCGTTCAACACCATCGCCGCCGCCGTTATGGTGAACCCGGCCTTAGTGCCCGGCGCGCACGATCTGTTCGTTGC
>JANNBG010000345.1:0-5436 GCA_031385205.1 Rhodobacterales bacterium | reverse complement strand
CCGCCGTTCCGTCGCCCCGCCATGATGCGCGGTAAATCAATCTGCCAAACTGCAAAAATATAGTAAAGAATCTGTTACCAAAATTTCAATAAAACAATAAAATCAAAAGCTTACGAATAATAACACGCGTGTTACAGCACTCAATTATCTGTTGAAACTGGAGCGGGCGGCGGGAATCGAACCCGCGTCTTTAGCTTGGAAGGCTAAGGTCTTACCATTACACAACGCCCGCGCTGCACCCCGTCTACCACCGCCAGAACGCCACCTCAAGCAGCCAAAGGCACAATCAACTGCGCGCCACTTGCCCGATTGCTGTTTACCGCCACATCCACCCGGTGCGCCTGCAACACCCCCGACGGTGTCGCCTTCATCAGCAAAGCCGCCCCATGCCCCGCCTCACCCAGCCACAACGGCCAATCTGCGGCCTCCAGGATCACCGGCTCCCGGTCATGCACCCCCAGCATTCCCGGCCCTGCCTGCGTTGATACCACCGCGAAAGTGTCTTGATCCTGCCACTGCTGCCAAATCCCCGCCAGCGCCATCGGCGCGCCATCCCTGCGCGTGAAATACCACGGCAGCCGCGTCTTGCCCGGCCCCGCCGACCATTCGTAAAACCCCGAAACCGGCACGATGCAACGCCGCTCCCGCACCGCCGCCCGGAACGCCGGTTTCACCGCAATCGTATCCGACCGTGCATTGATAATCAGCGGCCCGTCGTTGACTGCCTTGTACCACCCCGGCAAAAACCCCCAGCGCATGGCCCGCAAGCGCCGCCCCGCCGTCACCACACCAACCGTATCCGTCGGGCAGACGTTGAAATTCGGCCCTTCCGGCAGATCATTGCCCGGCACAGCCTCAAACAAGGCGATCATCGCCTCTACCGGATGGGTCAGGGTCACGCGTCCGCACATGCGCCCAAGATAACCCCGACCCGGCCCATTTCCAACGCCCTTACCTTACCGTAATGCGCCCATCTGTGAACGGCGTGAACGGGCTCAGCCTTGCCATGTATTCCGCTGTCACGTCCGCAAGGTCCGGCCCGAAATCATAGGCATTCGCCGCATCCACAAACATCTTGAACCCGTCACCCCCACCCCGCACATAGTTGTTCGAGACCGCCTTATACACCGTGCCTGCGTCAATCGGTGCCCAGGCATCGCCCCCTACCAGCACCATCACCTCGCTGATCCGCGCGCCCGCCGGCGCTTTCGGATCAACCGTGTACTTCATCCCTGCCACCTGCAAAAACCGCCCCGCCCCCTCCTCGATCTGGCTTGCCCCGTTTTCCAGCGCCGCCACCAGCGTCGCCCCATCCACTTCGAACGTCGACAGCGTGTTCTGAAACGGCAATACCGTCAGCACCTCGCCCATCGTCACCGGCCCCGCATCGATGCCCGCCCGCACGCCCCCGCCATTCTGCAGCGCAATCGTCACACCTTGCCCCGCCACACGGTCCAGCATCGCATCCGCAATCAGGTTGCCCATCCCGCATTCCTTGGTCCGGCAGTTTTCGCGGCTCCCGTCGATTTCCGCCGCAGCCTCGGCCACCACCTTTGACCGGATCTCCTCCAACGGCACCGCCAATTCTGCAATCCGCGCCACCGTGGGCGCATCTTCCGCCACCGCCGCATCCATGATCAGCGGCTCTCCCACCGCCGTCACCACGTCCCCCGCATCGTTGAACGTCACATTCAACTCGCCCAGAAACTTGCCATAGGCATAGGCCGACACAATCGCCGTCTTGCCCACCATTGTCGGATACGGCCCTTCCGCGTTTTCCGCCACATTCGACAGGTAGGTATTCGTATGCCCCCCAACGATCACATCCACACCTGTCGCCTCCGCCGCCACGCGCTGATCCACCTTGTATCCCGAATGGCTTAACACGATGATCTTGTTCACACCCTGCGCCGTCAGCGCGTCCACTTCCTGCTGCACCGCCCCCACCGGGTCCGTAAAGATCACGTTCTTGCCCGGGCTTGCCAATTCATCCGTGTCTTGCGGCGTCAGGCCGATCAGCCCCAGCTTTTCCCCGCCCCGTTCAATCACCACCGATTTCAGCAGCTTGTCCGCCAACAGCGGCTCGCCCGAAAAATCCGCATTCGACATCAGCACCGGAAACGCAACCGCATCCATGAATCCGCGCAGCACTTCCGGCCCGTCGTCAAACTCGTGGTTGCCCACCGTCATCGCGTCATACCCCAGCTTGGTCATGAACTCTGCTGTCATCGCACCCTTGTAATAGGTATAAAACAATGACCCCTGAAACTGGTCCCCCCCATCCACAAGGATCGCATTGTTCGACCGCGCCCGTGCATCCGCAATCGCCGTCACCAGCCGCGCTGTGCCGCCAAAGCACTTCGCCCCAGCCGCATCCTCAGCCGAACACGCGGAATCAAACGCCGAAATCTGCTCAAACCGCGCATGAAAATCATTGGTGTGCAGGATGGTCAGCGTATAGTCGGCCAAGGCTGCACCCGGCATCAGACAAACGGCGGCACAAGACCACAGAATCTGTTTCATCGCAAAATCCCTTCATGGTTGATTCATACAGCCTGCCTTGCAACCCAAGAAGTGTCAAAGCCGGATCATGCGCGCGTGGCCGGTCCGCCCAACATCGGCATGACAACGCCAATGCATTGACCATTGCGCCGCTTACAGGCATGCAGCGCGCATGTTGATCTACAAAATCTTCCGCCGTCCCGAATGGGATGCCCTCCGCACCGCGGGTGAAACCACAGGTGCCCCCATTGACGTGACCGATGGCTATGTCCATTTTTCAACTGCGGCCCAGGTGGCCGAAACCGCGGCGAAGTATTTCGCCAGCGAAAGCGATCTGGTGCTGGTCGCCCTGAACCCAGACACCTTGGGCGATGCCCTGAAATGGGAACCCTCGCGTGGCGGCGCCCTGTTCCCGCATCTTTACCGCAAACTGCACATGGCCGATGTGATCTGGGATAAATCCCTGCCCCTCGGCGCCACCGGCCACATTTTCCCTGAGGGCGTCTGGTGACGATCTGGGAACGCGCAGGCCTCGCTGTCCTGCACCGCTTTGATCCCGAACGCAGCCACGGCCTGTCCCTGCTCGCCCTGCGCATGGGCGCGGCCCCCCTGCCCGGCGTGATCACCTCCCCCCGCCTTGCCACCACACTTGCTGGCCTGACCCTGCCCAACCCCATTGGCCTTGCTGCCGGATACGACAAGAACGCCACCGCCATTGCCCCCCTGTCCCGCGCCGGGTTCGGCTTTCTGGAGGTCGGTGCCGCCACCCCCCTGCCGCAGGACGGCAACCCCAGACCCCGTCTCTTTCGCCTCACCGAAGACCGCGCCGCCATCAACCGTTTCGGCTTTAACAACGCAGGTGCTGACGCCATCGCCACCCGGCTCAAGGCCCGCACGCCCGGCAAAGTGCCCGTCGGCCTCAACCTCGGCGCCAATAAAACCAGCCCCGACCGCGCCGCCGATTTCGCAAATGTGCTGGCCACCTGCGGGCCCTATGTCGATTTCGCCACCGTCAATGTCAGTAGCCCCAACACCGAAAAGCTGCGCGATCTGCAAGGCCCCGCTGCCCTCGCTGCCCTGCTGTCAGGCGTGATGGCCGTGCAGAACCGCATCCCCATCTTTCTGAAAGTCGCCCCTGACCTCAACGATGACGAACTTGCCGCCATGGCCGAAGTCGCCCTGAACAGCGGCATTGCCGGCATCATCGCAACCAACACCACCCTGTCGCGCACAGGTTTGAAAAGTGAAAACGCAGACCAGCAAGGCGGCCTTTCCGGCGCACCACTGTTTGAAAAATCCACCCGCGTCCTTGCCCGCCTCTCGCAGCTCACCAACGGCAAACTCCCCTTGATCGGGGTCGGCGGCATCAGCACCGCAGATCAGGCCTATGCCAAAATCCGCGCCGGGGCCTCTGCCGTGCAACTCTATACCGCCATGGTCTACGAAGGCATCTCCCTGCCCGCCCGCATCGCCCACGGCCTCGATGCGCTGCTGCTGCGTGACGGCTATTCCCATGTCAGCCAGGCCGTCGGCACCCTGCGTGAAAGCTGGCTTTGAACCGCCTCAACCTATCCTGAACGTACACATGGAAAGAAGACGTCAGGAAGACGCCCAGCATACGTTGTTTTCAACGCGATTTCCGGGGCTTACGCCGCAAAATCAGGCCAGGCCGGACACCAGCCTTTCTTCCGCCTTCCTCTGTTCAAAACTATCTTCGGGGGGGTGAGGACGCAGTCCGAGGGGGGCCGACAGCCCCCCTGATTTTCGCATGAAAATCGCAGCCCCTCAAAACGCCCTGAACGTCATCGTCGTCAAGGTCTGCACGATCCCCGGAATGTCGAACAGCCGGTCCGACAGGAACCGCCCCACATCCTCTTCCTCAGGAATATACACCTTCGCCATCAGGTCATACTCCCCACTGGTCGAATACAACTCACTCACCACTTCCCGCGCATAAATCGCGTCCGCCACCGCATAGGTCTGCCCCGGGCTACAGCGGAACTGCACAAAGACACAGCGCATACGATACCTCCCATTTGACCAAAGCCTAAACCCCGTCCATCCCAGGTTCAAGCGCCAGCGGTGACGGCATCCGTGGCAGGTCCGCCACCGTCAACCCATGCACCGGTTTTGCCAACCGGTACCGCGTGATCCATAACAACCGCGTTTCCGCCCGCGTGATCGCCACATAGGCCAGCCGCTTCCACAGTGGCAACCCCGCCTCCATCCGCCCCGATTGCGCTGCCGCATACAGGTCCGGCGCAAACACCTGCACGTCTTGCCATTGCGACCCCTGCGCCTTGTGGATCGTCACCGCCGCCCCATGCAGAAACGCCGCCCCCATTTTGGCCGCATGGGCGATGTAAGGCTCTGCTTCATCAGGCTTTTCGATCTTGATGATACTCGCCGCCGATACCTGCGGCTCCTCCGCCCCCACCACATGCAGCTTAGCAAACCCCTCCCGCGACCCCGGCCCCAGATAGATCACCTGCGCCCCTTTGATCAGCCCCCGCGCCTCCAGATCGATCCGCTTTTTGCGATGCTTCAGCGGCAGTTCAATCCCATCACAGATCAGCGGCTCCCCCGGCAGCAGTTCAAAATCCGGCGCTGCATGTGCCGCCCGAAACGCCGTAATCAGCCGGATCCGCGTCGCATTGCGCCACACCAGCACGGGTGATCGCGCCATCAGATCGCTGTCCACCCGCTCTGCCAGAACGACCCGCGCGTCGCGCGATGCCGCCTGTTCCACCAGCCGTTCAAACCCCTCAAACCCCAACCGGTCATCCGCCAACGCATGCGCCAAATCCAAAATCGGGTTATCCTGCGCCTGCCGGTGAATACGGTTCAGCACCAACCGGCGCCCCGTAGCCATCTTGTCGAACACCATCTCGCCCGACTGCCCCACCGGGGCCAATTGCGCCGGGTCACCAAACA
>JANNBG010000805.1:0-1707 GCA_031385205.1 Rhodobacterales bacterium | reverse complement strand
GGATTTGGAAGTGCGGCATACGGATGACGCTGTGCCACCGCATTGGTTTTGGGGCGAATTCAAGCATCACCGCCGGGCGTTTACCGAGGTGGCGGCAGGATCACTGGTGGCGAACCTGCTGGCCGTGTCGGTGGCGTTGTTTTCGTTGCAGGTTTACGACCGGGTGATCCCGCATCAATCAGAGCCGACACTGTGGGTTTTGGCCATCGGCGCGTTTCTGGCGATAGCGCTGGAAGGGGTGCTGAAACTGGCGCGGTCGGAACTGATGGATATGTCAGGGCGCAAGATCGAATTATCGGTACAGGCGCGGTTGATGAAGCGGCTGTTGCACATGAAAACGCATCCCGGTGCGCGCAGGCCCAGCCAGTTGTTCAGTTCCATGCGTGAATTCGGGTCAGTGCGGGAGTTCTTCACGGCCAGCACGATTGGCACGCTGACCGACTTGCCGTTTATCCTGATATTCCTTGCACTCGTCGCCTCTATCGGGGGCAATCTGGTCTGGGTGCTGATTGCGGGTGGTGTTCTGATGGTGGCACCCGGGTTTCTGTTCCAGAAACGCATCATCGCGCTGACGCAAGCCATGCAAGGAGCCAGCACGCGGGCCTCAAAGCTGCTGTATGAGGCGGTGTTCGAACAGGAAACGCTGACGACAACACGCGGTGAAGACCGTGTGCAACGCATTTGGGCCGAGTTAGTCACGCTTTCTGCAGTGAAGACGAGCGAACAGCGCAAGCTGACCAGCATCCTGACCTTTTGGGCGCAGGGTGTGCAGCAGGCGACGTATATTACGGCAGTCGTTGTGGGCACCTATCTTGTTTTCGCGGGGGAATTCACGGTCGGCACGATCATCGCGATTGGGATTTTGACCGGGCGCACCTTGGGGCCGTTGTCACAACTGTCATCCACCATGGCGCGGTGGTCGAATGTGAAGGCGGCGTTGATCGCGCTGGACGGTATCGCGCATGCACCACAGGCCGAGGCGGTGGGGCGCACCTATCTGCGGCGTGACAAGGTGCTTGGCGCGTTTGAACTGCGCGCGTTGGAGTTCAAATACGATCCGCAGTCAGCGGCGACCATCGACATTCCGGCACTTGTCATTCCGGCAGGCCAGCATATCGCGGTACTCGGCACGAATGGATCGGGTAAATCGACCCTGTTACGGCTGATTGCAGGGCTTTATGACCCGACGGGGGGCCGGGTTCTGCTGGACGGCGTGGATATCGCCCAAGTGCATCCGCGTGATTTGCGGCGGGGCGTGGGGTATCTGGGGCAGGATGTGCGGCTGTTTTCGGGCACCATCCGTGATAACCTGAATATGACGCAGATGGAACGCGACGACGACCGGATGTTTCAGGCGCTGGATTTTGCGGGGCTAGGGCCGTTTGTGCGCAGCCATCCACGGGGTCTGGACCTTGAGATCAAAGAGATGGGCGAGGGCCTGTCTGTGGGGCAACGCCAAAGCATGGGCTGGGCGCGGTTGTGGCTGCAAGACCCCAGCGTTGTGGTGCTTGATGAACCGACGGCCAGCCTGGACCAGACGCTGGAAGGCACGCTGGTTAGCCGTCTGCATGTCTGGCTGGACGGGCGCACGGCGATTATTGCGACGCACCGGGTGCCCATACTACAGCTGACCACGCGCACGCTGATCCTGCAAAACGGGCGTATGGCGGTGGACGGGCCACGTGATGCCGTGCTGGCGCACCTGAT
>JANNBG010000793.1:0-8084 GCA_031385205.1 Rhodobacterales bacterium | reverse complement strand
CGCGACGCCGCCATCATCGAAGACCTGCACCTCACCGACACCGAAATCACCCTCACCCGCCAAGGCCCCCGCCGCACCCATGCCACATGGCAGGCCAATCCGCATTGGGTGCAGCTTCACCTTTACCCCACCGGCGGCCCTGTGCCCCACTACCTGACCCTGCGCGGCGCGGGCCGCGAGGTCGAACTCGGTGCCTTCCTGTCCGAGGACGAACGCCTGACCCTGCACGCCGATCTGCAACGCAAGCTGGCCGCCCAACGCTGATTTCCCCATCTTGCAAAATGCAAGCCCGCGCCCTAACATCCTGTCATCGCATAAGACTCACCTGCCTTTTCCTGACCACCTTTCGCCACAGACACATCACCCCCAACCCATTGAAAAGGAGGCAGATATGCCACCGCCCGTCAGACAATACACCCCCACCCCCGGCATCGTCGTTGATGTCAACGACAAGTCCATCACCATCGCAGGCCGCGCCGAACTTTGGGGCGCAGATGCCAACGAGGCCAATGCACAAATTGTACAAGCCACCCTGCAACGCATGTGGAGCATCACCTTTTCCGACGGTTACGCCATACAATGCACCGTCACCGTGGCCTATCGGCCCACAACACGCCCGGCACTGCCCGTGCTGCAGATCAGGTACGAGCCGATGGTGGCGCCCTCAAATGCCATCATGGGCGGTCCGGGCAAAACGTCGCGTGTCGAACTGGACACCAAACGTGACGACGCATTGACCTGGGTCGTCGGGCACGAATTTGGCCATGTTCTGGGCATGAAAGACCGCTATCAGGAAGGCAAATGGAGCAAGTTCAAAAGCAAATTTGGTGGTGAGCGCACAACGACGATTGACGACGGCTACGCAGGCCATGTCATGGGTGAAACCGACGGCGTCACATCAAGCAAAACCGTGCAAGATCTGGGGTCCGAAACCAAACCCGATTGGCTGGACGAAGACAATCAGGTGGTTGCTTGGGTCAATAGCCATAATATGAACGATATCAGGGCTTTGCCAACCTCACACAAGGCTGCAGCGGTCAAGGCATTGATGGATATCTGGATCTCGGAAGATGATATGGCGGCCATCGAAAAGATCATTGCAGGTGTCGCCAGCCCGACCGAGGCCCGCGCCTTGCGTGCAACCATCGACCCGAGTGATTTCTCCAGCATCGGTCAGCGCACCCGCATGCGCGTGGCCTTTAGCAAGGTGTTGTAGGCGGCAGCGTCTGGCGACAATGGTGATCACGATGGCATGACCCGCGTTGACAGCGCAGGTCCATAGCAGGAACCTGAGGGTGTGTTGCGAAAAATGTTGCATTCTGCGCCATTGCGAATTTGCAAGATCCAGTGATGGCCGCATCATGGCGCAAACAGCAAAAGCAACGATGACATCACACGGTAAGACGCGCGATGTGCGTTTCAAACTTTTGCGCACGGACAACGATGGTGGTGGTGGTGGTGTGCCGGTCAGCGGCCTGCACATCAGGCAGATGTGCCAGAACCATGTCCTTGCCGACATTGACATCGACCTGAACGAAGCCGGGCAAGTAGCGTATTGGCAGACCGCCATGAACAGAACGCCTGAGCGCAAGGTCAGATCATCAACCAAGCTCGGCGACCTATGTGTCAATGTCAGCCCAGCCGATGATCCTGTTACTGTAAGCAATGGCCACGCCTTGAGGCACATGTGCGATGGTTCTGTGCTGACCGGGGACGCTATGCAACTGGATCACTCCGGTAAGATCGTCGCGTTTGATGCCCGCGTTATCGCAAGCTGCGCGTCGGCCGCACACCTCTGACGGTATTCCACACGCTACGCCTGCCCCGCTGGCACACAGCCATATTGGCCGTCCAGTTTTGCCCGCTGCTCTGCGGCAAAGGCATCACCCGCCGCTTTCATCTCGCCCGTCAGTGCATCGCCTGAACGCCCTGCCGCCATGGCTGCTGCCGCCGCCGTCGTGCGTGACGCCGCAAACGAGGCCAGCGCCTGATCGAACGCCGCATGGGTCGCCGCCGCGCGCATTGCCGCATCCCCGCCCGGCGTGCAGGCGTATTTATAGCTGCCCGCATTCAGCGTGGATGCAAACACAAACTCTTCCCGGTCAACCGCTGCTGGGGCTGCCGCACGCGGCGCGGCCGACGGGGCCACGCATGCCGTCAGAACCGCCACACCGCACAGCCCGAAAACGCGCATCATCATCCCAGTCTCTCCTTTACCTTCGGGCCAACCGCCCCGAAATCCATCTGGCCCGTGTAGCGCGTCTTCAGCCCCGCGATGACCTTGCCCATATCACGGATACTCGTCGCCCCATGCTCTGCAATCGCCGCTGCAATCGCCGCTTCAACCTCGTCTGGTGATAGCTGGCGCGGCAGGAACTCTTCAATCACCGTCACTTCGGCCAGTTCTTTTTCGGCCAATTCCAGCCGCCCGCCCTCTTCATAGGCCCGTGCAGACTCCTGCCGCTGTTTCACCAGCTTGCCCAGAATCCCCATGATATCCGCTTCATTCACGATGCCATCAGCACCGTCCACGCGGTTCGCAATCTCGCGGTCCTTGATCGCTGCATTGATCAGGCGCAGCGTCGATGTGCGCGCCGCCTCACGCGCTTTCATCGACGCTTTCAGCGCCTCTTGCAGCCGGTCACGCAGGTTCATCGTGTGTTTCCCCATTGATGCAGCGACCCGTCCCGTCGCGAATGCGATACATAGTGCCAAACGCCCAAAAGAACAACTGCACAGCAAATCCTCAAGCCCATGATATTCAACGAAAACCCATTTGCGCCATGCCCTTGACCCCACCCGTGCCCACCTTTAGGTTCCGCCAAATTCCTGCACACAGCGAGGCCGCCCGATGCCCACCCGCGCCTATGCCCCCGTCAAACCCACGGCCTGCCTTACCCTTGCGGATGGGTCCATCTTTTACGGCATGGGGTTTGGCGCGGCGGGCACCACGGTGGCCGAACTCGTGTTCAACACGGCGATGACGGGCTATCAGGAAATCATGACCGACCCGTCATATGCCGGGCAGGTGGTGACCTTTACCTTTCCGCATGTCGGCAATGTGGGCGTCAATCTTGACGACGATGAAACCGCTGATCCCGTTGCCGCTGGCATGGTGGTGAAATGGGATCCGACCGAGCCATCCTCGTGGCGTGCGACAGGCGACCTTGTGGCATGGCTGACGTCCAAAGGCCGCATCGGTGTCGGTGGCATTGATACCCGCCGTCTGACCCGTGCCATCCGCCAGCAAGGCGCGCCGCATGTGGCGCTGCAGCACAACCCCGATGGCATTTTCGATATCGCCGCCCTCGTGGCACAGGCCCGCGCATGGCGTGGGTTGGTGGGGTTGGACCTCGCCAAGGATGTCACCTGCACGCAGTCTTACCGCTGGGACGAAAAGCGTTGGGCCTGGCCCGAAGGGCATACCCGCCGCGAAGGGTCCGGCCTGCGCGTTGTCGCCATCGACTATGGCGCCAAGCGCAATATCCTGCGCTGTCTGGCATCGGCGGGTTGTGAAGTCACCGTCTTGCCCGCCTCCGCCACCGCCGAAGACGTCATGGCCCTGAACCCCGAGGGCGTGTTCCTGTCCAACGGCCCCGGTGATCCTGCCGCCACAGGCGGCTACGCCGTGCCGATGATCAAGGGCGTGCTGGACCGCGATATCCCCGTGTTCGGCATTTGCCTTGGGCATCAGATGCTGGCCCTCGCCTTGGGCGCCAAAACCGTCAAAATGAACCACGGCCACCATGGCGCCAACCATCCGGTGAAAGACCTCGATACCGGCAAGGTCGAAATTACATCGATGAATCATGGCTTTACCGTCGACAGCCAGACCCTGCCTGCAGGCGTGCTGGAAACCCATGTCAGCCTGTTTGACGGCTCCAACTGTGGCATCCGCGTTGACGGCAAGCCGATCTTTTCGGTGCAGTATCACCCCGAAGCCAGCCCCGGCCCGCAGGACAGCTATTACCTGTTCGAACGTTTCGCCGCCGCCATGCAGGCCCGCCGCGCAGGCTAGACATCCCGGCCCCGCCCGCCCGCAACCGTGTCGCACTGCTGGTTTGTTTTCCCATTCTCTTCCGCGCGCCAGCAGGGTGTTGGCAGCCTCGATCAGTATGCGCGCGCCTTTCAGGCGGTCGGCGAAGGCTTTGACGTCAGCCACAGATCTGCTGGCCGCGATGGCGCAGAGAAACAGGATATTGCGCTTCACCAGCCTGCCGCCCCGGATGAACCCCGCGCCAAAACCGCAGCCAGGCGCAAGCCACATCCCACATCAGACACCCAAGGGCAAAGGAGGCAAATGCAAAAGGGCGCCCTTGCGGACGCCCTCAAGCCGTAAATACCGATAGGTTCAGGCCGCTTCGGAAATGAACTTCACCGCATCGCCGAACGTCTGGATCGTTTCTGCCGCGTCATCCGGGATCTCGATCCCGAACTCTTCCTCAAACGCCATCACCAGTTCCACAGTATCCAAGGAGTCCGCCCCCAGATCGTCGATAAACGATGCCGTTTCCGTCACTTTGTCTTCTTCGACGCCCAAATGCTCGACGACGATTTTCTTCACGCGGTTCGCGATATCGCTCATGGTCTTCCTCGTTCACGTTGCGGGAAACTGCCCCCGGCCTCATCAATCCTGACCTCGACTATCAGGGCAACGTGATGCCAAATCAAGCGGCTTCACGGTCAGGCGCGCCTATAGCAAGCCACATCGTGCATGGCAAACAGTTTCCCGCCCCAGCGCAATGGCCATCTGGTCGGCACAAGTTGAAACATCTTTCCCGCGCGCAGATACCTGCCGGTAACCCTTTTGCCCGCAGGCTGCAAACGCCGCAGCCCCGGGATCGCCATGCCAACCTCCGACCGCCGCATTCCCATCACTGTCCTTGCCGGTCAATCGAACGCCAACTCTACGGCCCTCGCCGTCGAAGTCTTTCGTGCCACGGCCAATGCCGGCGGGATGATGGTCCAGGTGGCCATCAACGGCTCCGCCCTCGCTGCCACCGCGGGCACAGATGCCGGGCGTTGGAATGCCCCCGATGCGCGCCATGCCATGGGTGAAAATCTCGCCCTGCTCTTTGCGCAGCTTGCGTCCATCCTCGATCCCGCCTCCCCCAGCCATGTGCCCGGCGCCTATCTCGACAATATCATCTGGGTTCAGGGCGAGGCTGATGCCTATGGCAATAACGCCGCCCGCGCCTATGGCGAAAACCTGCGGGCCTTTCATGCCGCCCTCACCGCCCGCTTCGGTGTGCATGACCTGATCCTGTCCGGTCTCTCGGTTGTACCCGACGACCGTCGGGACATGTCCGCCTCCCACTCCGCCAACTGGCACATCATCCAACAGCACCAGCGCGCCGTCGCCGCCGCACTCGACTCCGTCCGCCTCGTCGATCCCGATGTCGTCGCCACACAGGCAGGCTTCACGCCCGCAGACATGTTTCGTGACGACTTTCTACATTACGATGACAGCAGCGGTTTCGCCTCGCTGCTCGGCCGCCGTCTCGCCAGCGCCGCCATTGGGCACGGCAATGCCGCCAACGCCAATGCACCGGCTCAGTCGCAGATTGGCACCCGGGGCGATGACCTGTTTCACCTGACCATCCCCCGCTTTGCGCAGGTTCTTGCCGGACCTGGCCATGACCGCGCCATCATCGCCTCCAGCGCAAACCTCTTGGTGATCGAGGCGACACTTGCCAGCACCCGCATCCTCGATCGCTCCTTTGCCCAGCCGCGCATTCTTGATCTCCTCCGCCTCGAATCCCTTGTGCTCGGCAGCGGCAATGATCGCGTCCGCCTTGCAGGCGGCGTCACCACGCTCGATACCAGCGCAGGCAATGATGTCGTCACAGGCAGCACACGCGCCGAATACATCCATCTTGGCACAGGCCGCGACCGCGCTCTTGGCGGCGATACTGCCGACTCGCTGCTTGGCGGTCTGGGCAATGACACGCTCTTTGGTCAGGACGGGCGCGATTGGCTGCATGGCGGGCGCGACGCCGACAGCATTTTTGGCGGCAACGGCCATGACCGCATCCTCGGGGGTCAGGGCAACGACCTGTTGCATGGCGGCACCGGCGCTGATCGGTTCATCTTTTCCGCCGCCGCCGGCCACGACCGCATAACCGACTTTGAACCCCACCACGACCGGTTGGTTCTGCACAACATGGCTTTCGGCGATCTGACCTTTCGCCAGCAAGGCCCGGACCTCCTCATCAGCAGCGGTGACTTCCGCCTCGTGCTGGATGACACCATGATTCAGGATCTGCCCCGCGCGGATCTGATCTTTGTCTGATGCTCAGATCAAATCCGCCCCCGCTGCCCCGCGCCGCTTCATGAAGGCCAGCATCCCTTCCAGATAGGCCGGTGTTGCCTCCCGGTGCTCGCGGTGCAGGCGGCGCACATCCGCCGCTGTCACAACACCTGCAATGCCCTGCGCCATCAGCCCGCCATAGGCCTTGCCCGCCTGCAGCATTGCTGTCGGCGGATGTCCCGAAAATGGCAAGGCCACCAGCTGCATCTGCGGTACCAACGCCTGCACCGCCCGCGCCTGCAACCCTTCCGCCCGCACCCGGTAGGGGTCGTACAGGATCACCCCGCGCAGGTCCGCCTTTGCAAAATCCCCCAGCCGGTCTTGCCCTGCATCTATCACCCCCTGCTCGCGCCACCAGCGTTGCTCAAACGGCACCACCGCCCGCCGGATCGACACTTGCGGCGCAAACAACACCGCTGACTGCAACCGCAACGCCCGGCTGAACAGCAATGTCGCATAGCCCCCCATCGAAAAACCAAAGGACCGCACCACATCCGCAGGCTGCACAAATCCCGCCAATGCCACCTGCAGCGCCGCCGTGTCCGCGTTCAGATACCAGTCATTCGCCGCCGATGCGATAACAAGGCTGCGATAGCCCATCCGCAACGCCCGCTGCACCGGCCCCACCTCCGCAAATCCACTGCGAAACCGCCGCCAATGGTCAAACGTCACAATGATCCCCGCCGTGCCCGCACCATAGCATGTGGCCCGCAGGCAGACCCCGTCAAAGACCACCTGCTGCGGCACGTCCATGCCTCAGATCATCGCCATGCCGCCATTCACGTGCAGCGTCGCACCCGTCACATAGCCCGCTTCTGTACTCGCCAGATACAGCACCGCCGCCGCAATCTCGCCCGCATCCCCCATCCGCCCTGCCGGGATATGCGTCAGGATCCGCGCCTTCTGGTCGTCGTTCAGCTTGTCCGTCATCGCCGTCGCAATAAACCCCGGTGCCACGCAGTTCACCGTAATCCCCCGGCTTGCCACCTCTGCCGCAAGGCTTTTCGACAACCCCACCATACCCGCCTTGGAGGCCGCATAATTCGCCTGCCCGCCATTCCCCGTCGTCCCCACCACGGACGAGATATTCACAATCCGCCCCCAGCGCGCCTTCATCATGCCCCGCGCCGCCGCCCGGCACAAACGGAACGTCGCCGTCAAATTCACGTCGATCACCGATGCCCAATCCTCATCCGACATCCGCATCATCAACCCGTCGCGCGTGATGCCTGCATTGTTCACCAGCACATCCACCGCCCCCATGGCCGCTGCGGCCTCCTTCACCAACCCCTCCACTGCCACCGGATCACCCAGATTGCACGGCACCACATGCGCCCGTATCCCCAGTTCACGCGCCAGCGCCTCCAACGGCTCCACCCGCGTGCCCGACAGCGCCACCACAGCCCCCGCCGCGTGCAACACCCGCGCCACTTCCGCTCCGATGCCGCCCGACGCCCCCGTCACCAGCGCGCATTTCCCTGTCAGATCAAACATATCCATCCCCGATTTTCCTGCGAAAAATCAATCTCGCCTCATCCCGAATTTTCGCAGAAAATTCGTTAGCCCTTCGCCGCCAAAACATCCTCCGGCACACCCACCGCCCGCACAACCGGCCCTTCCACACAGCGCTTCACCATGCCTGACAGCGCCTTCCCCGCCCCCACTTCCCACCAGTCCGTCACGCCAGCACCCGCCATCCACAACACGCTCTCGCGCCAGCGCACGGGTCCCGTCACCTGCGCCACCAGCAGCGCGCGGATGCGGTCTGGCTCCG
>JANNBG010000762.1:0-6701 GCA_031385205.1 Rhodobacterales bacterium | reverse complement strand
ACAGTGTATCAGAACCTCGCGCTGTCGCCTGCCCTGTCTATCGGCGACAACATGTTTCTGGGGCGCGAATGGCGCAAACCGGGGATTGCGGGGTCAGTCTTTCGCATGATGGACCGCGCGCGGATGCAGAAATTTGCGCGGGACAAGTTGAGCGAACTGGGCCTGATGACGATCCAGAACATCAACCAGACGGTGGAGACGCTGTCAGGTGGCCAGCGGCAGGGCGTGGCGGTGGCGCGGGCGGCGGCGTTCGGATCAAAGGTGGTGATTTTGGACGAGCCGACGGCGGCCCTGGGGGTGAAGGAAAGCCGCCGGGTGCTGGAGTTGATTCTGGATGTGCGGTCACGGGGGATTCCAATCATCCTGATCAGCCACAACATGCCGCACGTGTTTGAGGTGGCGGACCGGATTCATATCCACCGTCTGGGGTCGCGCCTGTGCGTGATCAACCCGAAAGAGCACAGCATGTCGGACGCGGTGGCCTATATGACAGGTGCGAAGGTGCCAGAGGGTGTGGCGGCCCCGGCATGAATGTGGATGAACTGGCTGGGGTGATCCGCCAGAAATCTGCAGGGCAGGGGCGGTTCATCGTTGCCCTTGCCGGGCCACCGGGGGCGGGGAAATCGACGCTGTCGGAGGCGTTGGTGGCGCAATTGCCGGGCGCGCGGGTGGTGCCGATGGATGGGTTTCATTACGACGATGCGGTGCTGAATGCGCGGGGCTTGCGGTCGCGCAAGGGCGCGCCTGAGACGTTTGATGTGGCAGGCTTTGCGCATCTTTTGGGGCGGTTGAAGGCGGGGGGCGAAGTGGCCATTCCGGTGTTTGACCGCGCGATGGAGTTGAGCCGTGCTGCGGCGGATGTGGTGACAGATGCGGACCGGGTGCTGGTGATCGAAGGCAATTGGCTGCTGCTGGATGAAGGCGACTGGCGCGGGCTGGGGGCGTTCTTTGACCTGACGGTGATGATTGATGTGCCAGAGGCGGAGCTTGACCGGCGCTTGCTGGCCCGCTGGGCGCATTACGGCAAGACACCGGAACAGGCGCGGGCGTGGATTGACGGCAATGATCTGCCGAATATCCGGCGGATGGTGCAGGGGTCACGGCAGGCTGATTTTGTATTTGGTGGGGCCGCTCCTCCGCCCTGACGGGCGACGTCGCTATGGGCGCGCCCTGTGACTTTTGCGTATTTGTGCAAACAGAAAGCGTAAGGGCGCGTGCAGGACTTAGCCCTGCGGTGTCATTGCCTTGCGTTGCCGTGCGCGTTCCAAGCCCAAGGTGTGTTCGCGCCAGATGATGAGGATGCCTGCGAAAATGACGATGGCGGCCCCGATCAGCATGGTGAAGGTGGGCACTTCGCTGAAGACAAAATACCCGATGCCAAGGGCAAAGATCATGGATGCATAATCGAAGGGGGCGACGAGGGATGCGTCCGCCTCGCGGTAGCTGGAGGTTAGCAGGATTTGGCCCAAGCCGCCGAGCAGGCCAGCGGTGACCAAGAGGGCGGCGTCTGTCGTCGTGGGCCAGACCCAGCCGAAGGGCAGGGTGACGAGGGACAGCACCGAGGCCGTGACGGAAAACCAGAACACGATTGCGGGGGTCTTTTCGGTCTGCACCAACCTGCGCACAAACACCTGTGCCAATGCGGCAAACACGGCGGACCCCAGCACGACCATCGCGCCCAACGCCTCGTGCCCGCCGAGGTTATCCACTGTCAGGCGCGGGCTGACCACGACCAGCACGCCCGCAAGTCCGATGGCTACGGCGGTGATCCGAAACATCCGCACATCCTCGCCCAGAAACATCGCGGCGAAGATGACGGTCAGCAGGGGGGCGGCGTAGCCGATGGCGGTGGCTTCGGGCAGGGGCAGCATGCCGAGGCCGGCAAAGCCGAGGCCCATGGCGATGGTGCCCACCAGCCCGCGCCAGACATGGCCCATGGGTTGGGCCACGGTAAAGCCGGTGGTCAGCTCGCCCCGCATCGCCAGCCACGCGACGATCACCGGGATGGCAAAGAACGACCGGGCAAACACGGCCTGGCCGGGTGGGATGTGCTGGGCAGTCGCCTTGATGATCGAGGCCATGGTGATGAAGACCAGCACGGAGCCGACCTTGAGCGCGATGCCACGCAGGGGGCGGGTTTGGCGGGTTTCCATGTGTGAAGACGATCACGGGTGGCTGACATGCGCAAGGGCACTGGACGGCAAGGCGTGCTTGCGGTTTGGTCAGGGCCAGAGGTGTTACATGGCCGCGTTGTCTGATCTGATTGCCCAAGGGCGTGGCGAAGTGCCCGCCGATGTTGTGCTGCGTGGGGGGCGGGTGTTTGACCTTGTCACAGGTGATCTGGTGGCAACGGATGTGGCGATCTGTGGTGATACGATTGTGGGGGTGTTTGGCGATTATCAGGGCAAGCGGGTGATCGACTGCACGGGGTGCATCATCGTGCCGGGGTTCATTGATACGCATCTGCATATTGAATCCTCCTTGGTCACACCCTTTGAATTTGACCGTTGCGTGACGCCGCTCGGCGTGACGACGGCGATTTGCGATCCGCATGAGATTGCGAATGTGTGCGGGCTGGTAGGGATTCATTACTTTTTGGAAGCGTCGGCCCTGACCCTGATGGATATCCGGGTGCAGCTGTCGTCCTGCGTGCCATCGACGCATATGGAAACGGCAGGGGCACGGCTGGAGGCAGGCGATCTGGTGCCGCTGATGGACCATCCGCGGGTGATCGGGCTGGCGGAGTTCATGAATTTTCCGGGCGTTCTGATGCGCGACCCTGCGTGCATGGCAAAGCTGGAGGCGTTTCGGGGGCGGCATATTGACGGTCATGCGCCCTTGCTGCGGGGGAATGATCTGAACGGGTACATCGCGGCGGGTATCCGGACGGAGCATGAGGCGACGAGTGCGGAGGAGGCGCTGGAAAAGCTGCGCAAGGGGATGCGGGTGTTGATCCGTGAGGGATCAGTGTCGAAGGATCTGGCGGCCCTTGCACCGATATTGACGGAACGCCATGCGCCATATCTGTGCTTTTGCACGGATGACCGGAACCCGCTTGATATCGGCGAACATGGACATCTGGATTACATGATCCGCACGGCGATCGGGTTGGGGTGTTCGCCTTTGGCGGTGTACCGGGCGGCAAGTTTATCGGCGGCGGAGGCGTTCGGGTTAAAGGACCGGGGGTTGGTGGCACCGGGCAAACGGGCGGATCTGGTGGTTCTGGATAGTTTGGAGGGCTGCCATGCGCAGATGGTGTTTGCGGGTGGACGGTTGGTGGACGACGCAGCCTTTGCAGGGCGGGGGACAGTGGCACCCGTGGCGCGGGGGTCGGTGAAGGCGCGTCTGGTTGGCGAAGGCGATTTCCGGACAGGCGGAAATCGGGTGGAAACACCGGTGATCGGGATCATTCCGGGGAAGATCATCACGGATCATCTGACCTATGATATTGCGCCTGTTGATGGGGATAAGCGGCCTGATATTGCGCGCGATCTGGTGAAGATTGCGGTGGTGGAGCGGCATGGGGTGAATGGCAACATGGCGACCGGGTTTGTGCGGGGCTTTGGGCTGACACGGGGTGCGATTGCGGGGACGGTGTGCCATGACCATCACAATATTGCGGTAGTGGGGGCAGATTACGCGGATATGGCGCTGGCGGTGAACCGGTTGGGGCAGATCGAGGGTGGGTTTGTGGTGGTTTCGGGGGGTGCAGTGCTGGCAGAACTGGCGCTGCCTTTGGCGGGGCTGATGAGTCTGGAGCCGTTCGAGGCGGTGCGGGAAGGGCTGGTGGCGCTGCGGGCGGCGGCGCGAGGGTTGGGGGTGGTGCTGGAGGAGCCGTTTCTGCAGCTGGCATTCCTGTGCCTGCCGGTGATCCCACATCTGAAGATCACGGATATGGGCATGGTGGATGTGGATAGGTTCGAGGTGATGCCGTAAGGCGCGCGTATGGCCAGCCGCCGGGGGTTTCACACCCCCGGACCCCCGTGAGATAGTTGAGAACAGAGGAAGGTCAGGCGGTGCGGTTGAGCCAACTGACAAGCCTGAAAGCCCGACGCAGGACAGTGAGGCCGGCCCCGATGGTGACGATCCAGAGTGCTGCGGTAAGGACGGAGCCGGGGGGCAGGGTGAGCAGCGGTTCAAGGATGGCCAGCACGGCCGCACCTGTCATCACGGCCATGCGGTGGGGTTTGGCCATCGGCCCGCTGAAATCGGACGGGGCACCCGTGGCGCGACCCAGTTCGCGCACATAGGCGGTAAAGACCGCCATGCTGGCTGCGGCAAAGCCTAAGGCGGTGTAACCTGCGCCAAGGCCTGCGCCTGCGAGGATCAGGATATCGGCGATGCGGTCGGGGAATTCGTTCCAGAACGGGCCAGAGGCTTCGCGTTTGCCACCCTCCATGGCGACCATGCCATCCAGCAGGTTGCAGATCAGGCGGGCCTGACAGAAGGCGGCGGCGAGGAGCAGCAGGATTGCATGGCCAATTCCCGACATGTATCCCGCCCACCAGAACGCCCCGCCCGCAATCAGGGCTGCTGCCATGCTGGCGATGGATATCTGGTTTGGCGTGATGCGGCTATTGGCCAATCTGCGTGCCAATGCCCGCGCCCAACCGGCGTTGCGCGTGGCGATGGGGCGGCGGTCGGTCATACGGCTGACCAGAAATAGCGCGTCAGGTGAAAGAAGATCGGGGCGGAAAAGATCACGGAATCGAGCCTGTCGATGAACCCGCCATGCCCGGCAATCAGCGCACCCCAATCCTTGACCCCACGGTCACGCTTGATCGCGCTCATCACCAGCCCGCCGAAAAAGCCCATCATGACGATGACAAGCGCCATGCCACCTGCCTGCAGGGGCGAGAAGGGTGTCAGCCATGACAGCGCAGCCCCGATAAGCACGGCAGACAAGGCCCCGCCGATGAAGCCTTCCCATGTTTTCGATGGCGACAGGTTCGGTGCGATCTTTGTGCGCCCCAAGAGCTTGCCCCAGATGTATTGCGCGACGTCGGACCCCTGCACCACCACCACCAGAAAGGCGATCAGCAGCACATTGCGCCCTTCAAACCCCGGGATTTGCAGGGATAACAGTGCCGGCACATGGCTGACGCAGAACACGCAGACCATCAGCGCCCATTGCAGTTCTGCCACGCGGGCAAGGAACCGCCCCGTATCGCCCCGCAGGGTGACGATGATGGGCAAAAGCAGGAAGGCATAGACCGGGATGAAGATCGAAAAGAACCCATACCAGCCATCCCAAACCAGCCAGTATTGCACCGGGATCACCACAAAGAACGCCGCAGCGAGGGCCATGTGATCGGCCCTGCGTGTATCCGTCAGCGTCATGAATTCGCGCAGGGCCGCGAAGGAGCAGAGCGCAAACAGCACCACCGCCCCCGCCCGCCCGAAAGTGAGCGCCAGCCCCATCAGCACGATCATCACCCACCACGCATTGATCCGCGCGTTCAGGTTTTCGATCACAGGGTTATCCGCACCTTTGCCTTGCGCCAGAGAAAACCCGATGGCGCTGGCCACCACCAGCACGCCACCAAGGCCCAGCAGCAGCAGCCACAGGTCTGCGTTTGCCCCGGTCATGCCGCCCCCCGTTCGTTCGGTGCCGTGGTCAGCAGCGCTGCCTCGGCCCGCGCCAAAAAGTCATCTTTTCCCTCACCATCCGCAATCCGCAGGGGTGTGCCAAACGTCACCGTGCAGACCAAGGGAATGGGGATCACCTCGCCCTTTGGCATCACACGGTTCAGGTTGGCCACCCACACCGGCACCAGCTCTGTACCCGGCCGCTGCCGCGCGAGGTGAAACAGCCCCGTTTTGAACGGCAAAAGTGCGGTCTCGGTCGTATTGCGCTGGCCTTCGGGAAACAGGATCAGGGACGCGCCGTCATCCAAGGCCGCAATCATCTGTGCCACCGGGTCTGCGGTGCGCGCCTCTGGCCGTCGGTCGATCAGCACCGCATTGAACACATCCTGCCCGATGAAGGCTTTCAGACGGCTGGTCAGCCAATAGTCACTTGCGGCCACCGGCCTGGTCTTTTGCCGCATGCGTTCTGGCAAGACCGTCCAGATCAAGACGAAATCGCCGTTGCTGGTGTGATTGGCGAAATACACCCGTTGCACGGGCTCTGGCGCGCAGCCTGCCCAAGTGGCCTGTACCGCAGTTATGGCGCGCGCGAACAGCCGGATGGCGGTGGCGGTGGCACTGGCGGCAAGGCGGCGGGAAAGGGGCAAGATGGCGGGCAACCTGATGTGACTGTTGCATGACAATGGCGGCGTGTAGGGGTTGGGGCAAGCCCTGTATTCCTGCACGCATCAACAAAAAAACCGCCCACAAGGGCGGCCTTCTGAAGCGGTTGGTGGAGCCAGGGAGGATCGAACTCCCGACCTCTTGAATGCCATTCAAGCGCTCTCCCATCTGAGCTATGACCCCAATAACGCAGTGCAACCATGGGCTGGCCGCACTGGTGGATTAGGGGAACACCGGTTCCCCTGCAAGTGAAATTATGGTTCTTCGTCGTCGCCTGCGACATCGGTCAGTTCGTCCAGCGACACGTTGTCGTCGCTGTCGTCTTCCAGCAGGTCATCATCCACCTCGGCATCGTCGGCGACGGCACCTTCCAGCAGATCATCGGTTTCCAGATCATCGACCAGCACGTCATCATCTTTTTCCGGCACAGCGCGGGCGATGACGGATGC
>JANNBG010000685.1:0-2072 GCA_031385205.1 Rhodobacterales bacterium | reverse complement strand
CAAGCGCATGCAAGGCCGTCGCCCCGCGCGCATCACGATGGGCCGTCACAATGACGGGCGTCTCCGGGGTCACCCGTTGCAAGGCTATTTCTACCGCCACACAATCGACCCGCACGCCAGACACCTTGACCACATCGTCACCACGTCCAAAGAACAGCACATCGCCGTTTTCATTGATCGAACACATATCACCGGTGCGATAGCGGCGCAGGTTCGTGTCGGTATCCAGCACGTCAAACACGCCTTCGGACATGGCCGCATCCAGATAGCCCAGCGTCCCGAATTCCGTTTCGATGAACAACTCTCCGCGCGCGCCGCGGGGCACCTCGTTCCCGTCGGTGTCGCGCAGTGTCAGTGTGACACCCGGCAAAGGTTGGCCCACTGGAACACTCGGCTGGTCAAGATCGGCTGGCGTTACCTCATGAAAGAGCTTGGTCATCGTCGTCTCGGACGGACCAAAGAAATTGAACAGGCGGGCGCGCGTCCCGAAATGCTCCAGCCACTGCGCAACATCCGCTCGCGTAATCCGCTCACCCGAAAGCGCCATGAGCCGTAAATCCGGTAAATCCGCTGACCCAGACAGGCTGGCCATCAACGGACGCGCAATCGACGGCACCGTATGGACCAGCGACACCCGCGCCTCGCGCAACCAGTTGCGCAAGCTGGCTGGGTCAAGGATCGCTTCCGCATCCGGGGCCAGAACCAGGGTGCCGCCCGCCGTCAACGGCACCAACACATCGCGCAAGAACGCGTCAAAGACCGGTGAAACAATCTGCGAGGCAATGACATCCGCATTAATAGCCAGCGCCTGTCGTTCCCAATCGACAAAGTGCTTTACGCCCTTTTGGGTCCCGACAATGGCCTTTTGCGGCCCGGTCGTTCCCGAACTGAAAAACACATAAGCCGGTGCGTCGAACCACGGTGTGGGTGTCTCGGCGTCTGCGGTCAGGTTTGCCCAATGACGCGCATTGGCCTGTGTTTCGATGCGGCCCGTCGCGTCCAAAATAACATCTGCATGAAGTGCATTGAGCTTGGCCGCTAACAGCGCGTCGGACTGTCCGGCGTCCAGCGGACAAAAGCTCGCTCCGATCTTGAGGCACGCCAAAAGCGCGACGATGCAATCGAACCTATCGCCGGAAAGAACCGCAACGCGCGCGGCTTCTGACGTACAACTCGACGCGATAAGATGCGCTGCACCCTGCACACGCGCCATCAGATCGGCATAGCTGACGGGGCCGTCCGGGGTCACGATTGCCGTTTTGTCGGGAAACGTCCGGGCAACCCGGGAAATCCCCGGGAACACGTGTGAATGTTGGGATGTCATGATGCGTGCATTCAGAATCTCAGGCCGCTTCGTGGTGATGCAAATTCGACACGTCCCAGATCGCGTCGGACACAAGGTCCATTGGATCAAGAATGCCAATATCGGGCGGCAACTGTGGTCGGATCAGGCCCACCTCGGTGCAACCAGCCAGAACCGCCGTACAGCGATGGCGGTCCATCCCGTGCTGGACCGCGTCCACAAGGCGCTGCCGGTCGCCGGTCGATTTCAGAACATAAATGGCGTCGTGCAGCCGGGCCTGATTGTCTTCATCCGGCAGAATCGCTGTCGCTGGCAGATGGGCGAACAAGTTGGCCTTGCGGCTGCCATGGGTTGCCACGACCAGATGCCGCTCCGCGTGCAGTTCGGGCGCACAATGCAGAAGATCAATCAGCGACAGGATTGGCAGCCCGACCCGATGGCGCAGCGCAGGCAAAACCCAATGCGCAGTCACACAGGCGATCACGATCACATCCGCCCCCGCCCGTTCCAGCGCACATGCCGAACCTGCGAGGTGATCCACCAGCGCGCCCGGCGCATCGTTCAGAACCGCCGCCGTCCGGTCCGGCGTGCTGCAATCGGAATGCATGACCAGACTGGGCATCAGCTGTTCGCGCCGCCCGTCACTAGCCCGTTGATAAATCTTGCGCACCAGATCCGATGATGCAATCGGCCCCATGCCGCCCAGAATGCCCCAAGTCACCCGGTCATGCCGGCGCAAATGCTGCAGCTCGACAGGCTCGATATGTGC
>JANNBG010000684.1:0-1923 GCA_031385205.1 Rhodobacterales bacterium | reverse complement strand
CCACATATCTCTTCAGATATTCAATTTTCAAAGAGCGTGAAGACCAAATTGCACGAGCCGCCAGTTTCCCAGCGCATCTCGCCATCCGTGCTTCAGGTAGTCTTGCAGTCACTTTCGTTCCCGCGTCCTCATCAGAAAAGTCCGTGTCACCACGTCTTGTCCGCTTCGGTGAGGCGGTATCTAGGCCCACATCTTCAGACCCGCAAGAGGAAAAAACACCGCATATGACATTTTCTTGTCAGCCCCTGAGTTTCTTGGGGTTTTTAGCTGCCCTGTGGCAATCTTTCGCCACTGCATGCCGCCCAGATAACACGCATTGCGCGAAAACGCCCCCTGCCCCGCGCTTTAGCCTGCGAATCCCGCCCCCTGATGGGTGATATTTCCCCCACAAATCGTCAAAGCGATTCCCATCTGTCCAATGTCGCCCGGTGCCACAGCCTCGATATCGCCGTCCAGCAGCACCAGATCGCCCGCCAACCCCGGCATGATCCGCCCGGTGATGTGGTCGGTATGCGCTGCGTATGCCCCCCTAGCCGTATAGGCATAAAGACTGTCCATCAAACCAAGGCATTCGTTAACGCCCCCCGGATAGGCAGGCCGGGTCAGTGCTGCCTGCAATCCGCGCAGCACCGACACATCCGTCACCGGCCAATCAGAGGCGAACGCAAGCTTCGCCCCCGCATCGCGCAGACTGCGTGACAGATAGATATCGCCCATCCGGTCGTGCCCGATCGTGGTGAGCGTCGGTTCCAGCCCGAAATCCATCGCCCCCGGTGCATGCGGCGGTTGCAGACTTGCCACGATGCCCAACGCTCCAAGCCTTGGCACATCACTTTGATCAATCATTTCGATATGCTCAATCCTGTGGCGGCTGTCGCGCGCACCATTCGCGTCCCGGGCCGCAGCATATCCGTCTAGCGTGGTCCGCACCGCCCCATCGCCAATTGCATGTACCGCGATTTGCAATCCGCGCCGGTCAATTTCGGTGGCTATTGTCTTGAACAGCTCCGGCGCAAACAACGGCACCGACCGATGCCCCGGGTGCCCCGGATAATCGCGCAGCATAAAGGCTGTGCGGCTATCAATCACCCCGTCCATGAACAGCTTGACGAACCCCGATTGCAGCCAGTCATCGTTGAAATCACGGGTCATCGCCGTTGCCCGCTCCAACGCCTCCAGCCCCATATGCGGCTTGAAATGGAACGGCACCTTCACCCGTGCGCACAGATAGCCCGCGTCCCGGATCTCGGACAGCAATTCAAGCGTGTACCGATTGCCGTCCATCGTCACCATCGACGTGATGCCATGCGCCGCACAATGGCGCAGGCCTGCCACAATCTTGGCGCGGTCGCCTGCCCGCTCTGCCTCAGTTGGCGGCAGCGCGGGCTCCTCGCCCGTCGCGATGCCAAGGTTCAACCGCCCCTCACCGCCCAGCGCCACAACAGCGCCGAACGCCTCAAACTCGCGCAACTCGCCCGTGGCAAGCCCATCTGCCCCCATCACCACTTCATGCCCCGGCGGGCACTCCGTACCGCGCAAAATACCCGCAGCCGTCAATGCCGCCGTATTGGCCCAGACCGTGTGATGATCATGCGCCGTGATCGCAATCGGGCGGTCCGGCATCACCGCATCCAGATCGGCGCGTGTCATCGGATGATCCAGCATCGCATAATGCCCACCCTGCGCCATCAACAGCGCCTTGTCCGGATTGGCGGCGGCAAAGCCCGCAAACGCCGCGCGCAACCCGTCCAACCCATGCACGTGGCCCAGCTGCAAATGCGATAGTTCCGCCCCACCAAGCCCGATATGCAGATGGCTTTCCACAAACCCCGGCAGCAACGTGCCCCCGCCTGCATCAATCACACGGCAGTCTGGCCCCGCCAAAGCCTCCACCTCGGCACGACTTCCCACCGCCAAAATGCG
>JANNBG010000667.1:0-4948 GCA_031385205.1 Rhodobacterales bacterium | reverse complement strand
CCGGCGAATAGCCCGAGATATCGATGTGAAAGTCTTTCAGCTTGGTCTGCTTGCCAGTCAGATGCTTCAACGCCCGGTTATAGCGTTCGATCAGCGCCGGCGACGACACCTCTATCAGGTTGCCAAACATCAGGCCAGCGGCGATGAGGCGTTTCATGTGTGACCACCCCCCTCCCCCAACCCCTCCCCACGTGGGGGAGGGGAGGCACCCGGCCTTTCAATCGCGCGCAGGTTATCAGAACGGTCGCCTCCCCCCCCCCCCGTGGGGGAGGGTTGGGGTGGGGGGGCAACAGCAGCAGCCTCAACAGCATCCAAGACCACCTGCATCACACCCTCCAAATTCCTATCCACCTCATTATTCCAAAATCGCACCACCACAAACCCCTGCTCCCTCAACCACCCATCCCGAGCATCATCATCCACCCCACCATGTTGCCCCCCATCCACCTCAATCACCAACCTCCGCCCATAGTCCGCAAAATCCGCAATAAACCGCCCAACCGGAGCCTGCCTGCGAAAATGCGTGCCAAGCATCCGGTTCACCTCCCGCAACTGCACCCAAAGCCGCCGCTCCTGCGGCGTGGCCTCATTGCGCAACCGCCGAGCGTTGGCGCGGGTATCGGGGGTGATTTCGGTCACAGGCTATCACCGTGTCCCAATGCCCCCCACCCCATCCCTCCCCACGCGGGGGAGGGAGGCGACAGCACTGCCAACACAGCACCCAACCCCACAAAACCAACGCCTCCCACCCCCATGTGGGGAGGGGTGGGGGGTGGGGGGTGCTCGAAGAAACCTCGATCAGGTTGCCAAACATCAGGCCAGAGGCGATGAGTCGCTTCATGACCTTATGTTTCCTACAGTTGAGTCCCGGTTTGCCGCTCTTGTGCGCTGGCGTCTGGCAAGGTCAAGCCCAATGATAGCAATGAGCATTGCTGGCGCTAAAACGCCCCACCAAATATTCGCTAAAATGTAGAGTGTCATCGAAAACGAAACACCGATAACACTCAGAAAATCACCATCCGAACTACCAAATTCCTGAATTGCACCAAGCAGCAACACAATCAAAAACAGTGAAATAGCCGTAACCGCGCATAGGCCAAAGATAAACACCAGCGTCCGACGAAACCCTCTGATCGCTGGTGGAAAGCAGAAACCCCAGAGAAATGCACTACCAAAAAATAAAGCGCCGCCAACGAGCATGGCTGCGATCAATGCTGCCGTATCGCGCTCCATGCCTACCCCCGCTCCTCCCCAAACCTGCGCCGTGCTTCCTCCATCCGCCCCATATCCCGCACCAGCCCGTCAATCGCCACTTCGTCCGACTTATCGGCATACCTAAACTCCGAATCCGCGTAACGGTTGATCTCCTGCACTACCATTTCCACCGTAATCGGCTGCGCCATCCCGCGGATCATAGCCAGCTTTTCGTCATAGGGCTTGAACAGAAACAGGTCCGGCTGCTCCATCCACTCATCCGGCAATTCGAAATCCATCGCCCGCACCTTCACCGCGTCGGTGATGTTTTTCACCGCGCGGCCAGTAAACCGCGCATCGGCCACCTGAATCGCCTTCAGATACGTCCCCAATTTCGCAATCGTGTCCAGCGCGCCAATATCCACAGAAACCTGATCCCAAACCTTGATCAAACCTTCTTCCTTGGGCCGTCCATGCGAGGCAAAACTGGTCGCCACCGCCTTCTTAATCTCCTGCGAAGCATACAACTCATGCTCCCCCAACGGGATCGCGTGGTTTTTCCCCAACAACAGCGCAAGAATATCAATGTAGTCGTCGCGGCTTATCGGCCCATCCACCAAAAACCGCGCCCCCGCCCTTTGCCGCAAAGCATCATCCACATTCTCGGGATAATTCGAAAACATCCCGAACGTGCAATTCCCGCGCACCACGGTATTGGCACCCGCAAAGGCCCCCATGAACACTGCCGTCACCTCTTGCTGGCCCGCCGATGATTGCCTGTCGCCCCGCTTGCCCGCCACCTGATCAATGTCGTCAATGGTGCCAAAGCCAATCACCGCAGGGTCCAGCACCGATTGCACAAACGCCTGCGCATTCTGCCCCGATTTGCCCTGATAACTGTCAATCTGGTCGATCGAAAAATTCTGGTACCGAAACGGATAGCCTGCCACCTTGCAATATCCATCCAGCAGACCCGCCATCATCTGGATCAGCGTGGTTTTGCCCGTTCCCGGCTTGCCATCGCCCATAAACGTAAAAATAAACCCGCCCAGTTCGGCAAACGGGTTCAATTTCCGGTCAAAATCATAGGCCATCAGCATCTTCGCCAACCGCATGGATTGATACTTGGCAATGTGGTTGCCGATCACCTCGGTCGGCTTTTTGAACGCCATCGACAGCGCCTTGCCCTTGGCCACCCGCGCAGGCGCAAACCCGGCAATCGTCAAGGCGTCCGCCTCCACCCGCCAAGACCCTGACGCAAATCCCCCCACACGCGCAGCACTTTCCGCCCTTGCCGCCACCCGCTTCATCAACGCCTCACAAAACGCCGCCACCGTGGCAACCAGCCGAGGCTCATCCACCGCCAGAACCGAGATATCCTGATCCAACTCCCACAAAGCGCCCTGAAGGGCCAAAGGCGCGTTATCCGTCAACACCTCATCCACCGTGCCAACCTCAACCGATACCGTCCCCAAATGCGGGGCCAACAAAAACGCGGTCGCGTTGGCAAACACATGCAAAACCACCAACGCCTCCGCCGCCAGCAATTCGGAAAATTCCGCCCGCTTCCCCTCCGCCAGCCGCGCCTCCAGATTGGCCTTCTTCAGCTCCACCAAACCCGAGCTTTCCGAAAACGTCCCCCCCATCGCCAGCGCAATCGCCACCCCACGCCGCAAAGCCCCCAAAACCGCCGCCTGCACCGGCGACACCAACCCATCGCCGCCAGATTGCACCCGGTCGATCACCCTTACCCCACCGGGCCGGGCCATGCTTTGCGTCACCAACCCCGGCGTGGTCGACCTGAACCCCCGCCGCACCCCAATGCCCGCAGACCGTTCCGGTGCCACCGCATCCACAGCCTTCCCCAGCCGTGGCGCATGGTCAAACCCCGCCAACAACCCCAACGCCGCCTCATACTGCGCGCGGACGGTTTCTTCCTTCAATTCCATCGTATCGCGGTTGCCGCTCATGCCTCACCTCACCCAATCAACCTACCGCGCCGAAATCACCCGACCACCCGCGCCCACCACAAATTTCCGCACATCCCGAAAGCCCGGCGGGTTCAACTCCGCCAACGCCTGATAGGGCCGCTCTGGCAGCACCACCATCCGCTCGGTCGAGGTAGCCCCGGTATCCGCCCCGCGCCCGCCCACCGGATCAAGCCGGTAAATCTGCCGCTCCACTTCGGAAAACCAGCCATCCTTGACCATTTCCACCCGGTCCGACACCAGATCTTCCACCGTCCAGACCAACGCCCAATCCATCCCCGCAGGCGCGCGCGCGGTGGCCAGCACGTCGGAAATCGGCCCCGATTGCAGCGTGAAAGAATGCGAATACATCGGCCCCATGTGAACGCGCCGCAGCCGTTTCGGGTGCAGATCGCCGAAATCCTTGTCAAACCCGGTTGCAATCGTCAGCAGCTTCAACCCCGCCAGTGATTGCGCCATCAGATGCGCCTGCACCTCTGGCCAGCGCCGGTTGCTTTTCGGCAAAGGGTCTGTCCCGGTATCATCGACATCCATCAGATACACGACAGGCAGGTTCAGCTGATGATCATACACTGCCCAATGCAGCAAAAACCGCCGTCGCCCGGCGCTTTCCGATATCCACTGCGCTTCCGGGTCATTCCTTGCCCAGAACAGCCCCCCCGCCCGCAAGGCCTCATAATACAGCCGCTGCGACAGCGAAAATTGCAGCTTCGTGGGTATCGCCAAATCCCCCACGATGGATCGCACCATGCGGTCTTTCAACTCCGCCTCCGACGCCATGCCCGCCAGGTGCTTTTCCGCCTGCAGCGCGTCATTGGCCATCACCAGCAATTCTTGTGCGATGGGAAAGCCGCTCTCATGCCGATCAAACGTCGGATGCCCGGCAATGGTGCCCTCCGCTTGGCCCGTCATCAGATACTTGTAAGACAGCGCCCGAAACGTCGCCGCAATCTGCGCCACATAGCCGCCCAATATCCGCGCCTCAGCGCGGTTAATGCGCCCCTCAACCTCCAACTCCGCCGCGACGCGCGGCAGATAGCCGGTGATCGCCTCAAACTTCGCAAAATACCGCCGCACGATGGCGGTATCGAGCAGGTCTGCATGGTCATCGGTCAGGGTGGTTTCAGGCATCGCGATCCTTGCCGTTCTTATCAACCCAGTAATACCAACGGTACATAGGACCAACCGTAGCGAAGGGGTGGGTCCAGCCATTCTTTTCAAACTTGCGCTGGTTGCGTTTCGCAAATGACCGCAAAACTGCGCTGACCATCAAAAATAGCCCAAGAAAGAACAACCACTTCGCAACGCCAAGGACCACTCCAGTATTTAACAAGTCTATGACCCGCGAAAGGATCAATAGCAAAACACTCACCCCAAACATTCTAATTCCAGCACTGGCGGTGGCAGAAATTTGTTTCTCAAACCTCATTCCCCATACTGGTTCTTGTCATGCTTCTCAACAATCGTCGCAAACCGCCTCGCAAAGCGTTCATCCGCCTTCGCCTTTTGTTCCAATATCGCCCGCGCAAACACCATATGGCCCTCATGGCTTTCCAGCATATCGGCCATCTTGTCATTGGTTGCCGCCCCAATCTCCGCCATCGCCGCCTGCGCCTCTTGGTCGGTTTTCACGCCAATCTCATTGATCCTATGCGCCACATCCTGCTGCTGCGCCGTCTTCAAGCTGCTGGTCAAAGCGTCGTACAACACCACCCGCTGCTTGGTATCTGTCTGCAATTTGTTGATCAGCACCATCTGCGTCGCCG
>JANNBG010000649.1:0-5642 GCA_031385205.1 Rhodobacterales bacterium | reverse complement strand
CAGATCAATCGCCCCGGTATTCACCCCCAGCGTGGGCCGCAGCTGCGCAAACAGCGGGTCCGCCACTGGCTGCACCGCATCCAGCCCATCCATCGCCCCGCGCAAGATCACCACGATCAGCCGTTTGTCCCCCAGCCCCTGCGCCTGCGCCATCGTCACGGTCGACATCAAGGGATGCGCGGCAACGGAACAGGCCGAAAGCCCCAGACCTTTCAGGAATAACCGACGGTCCATCTGCGCTATCTCCTGTTGAATTCGGCCGAGGCGAGGATCAACCCCACGCCTTCACGCGGGCTTTCCGCAGCCCCCACCGCCCAGATCAGCCGTTCCGTCGCCCTGTCGCCCAAGGCCACGGCCAACAGTGCGCGCGGGTCCGGCAACGGCCCGATCAGCCCCGGTGCCTCCATCGCCCAGGTGATCCTTGCCGCCAAACCTTCGGGCGTGATCCACATATTCGCCTCTTCCTCCCATCCGTCCGGCCCACCCGGGCGGCCCCATTCCTGCCCCATCGCCCGCAAGGGCAACATCACACGCTTGCGAAACGTGCCCCGCCCCATCGCCATGATCGTATCTGGCGGCACCGCCAGCGCGCGCAACGCGGCCACGATGAAATCCACCGGTTGGCGCGCCTTGACCAGTGGTTCCGCCCATGCCGCCGGATGCTGCAACATCGCCGCATAGACATCCAGCAACACACCCGACGCCGCATAGGCCGCAGCCATCGCGTCAATCATCGTCTCGTCCGGTGTGTCCGAGATGAAATGCACCGCCAGCTTGCGCGCCAGATGCCGCCCCGTCGCCGGGTGTGCTGCCAGATCATCCAGCAATGCATGGATACGCGCCACGCCCACACCGTCATAGCTGCGCCCCAACACCTGCGCTGTGCCCGGCTCCGCCCAATCCGCGTCGAATACAAACCCCTCGTCCGGCGTCGCCGTCGCCCCGGTCAACACCTCTGCCGCCCCCCGCACATCTGCCTGCCCGTAATCCGCCCCCACGCCCAGCGTGTGCAGTTCTATCAATTCCCGCGCCAGATTTTCGTTCAACCCCGCACCCTTGCGCTGCCCTGCAGTGGAGTTCGGCCCGATGGATTTAACCTGATCCAGATACAGCAGCATCGCCGGATGCAGCGTCACGCTGCGCAACATATCGGCAAAACGCCCCGCCACATGCGGGCGGATCGCATCCTCGACCATCGCCCCCGGCAAGGCGGCCTCGATCTGAAACTTCGGCTCGGTGGTAAAATGGTCTGCCCAGAACCGCACCAGCCGTTCGCGAAACGCGTCGGGCGATGCCACCGCGCGCGCAACCTCGGTTTGTACCCCGCGCAGCGCCTGTTCCTGCACATCACGCAGCTTTAACCGGTACGCCACGCGTTGCACATCGCCGCGCCGCGCCGCTTGCCGGGCGCTGGCCGCCGCATAATAGATGGGTTGAACCCGCGTCAGACCAAAGCCTTCAAACAGCGCGACAGCCGGGTCAGGGCCTGCCAACAGCGCCAGCATGGCTGCGGGCGACTGCATGGCAGGTCCAGCGGGCAGGCCAAGCCCAAAGCGTATCGCGGCCAGCGTCGGGGTCATGGGTGCGTCCGTCATACGGTTCTTACGCAGATGTAGGGGCGCACCGACGCCACTACACGCAGAAAATATCAGTCCTTTGCCACCACGCGCAGGTTCAGATCGCGCAGTTGCGCATTCAGGGGTTCCGACGGCGCACCCATCAGCAAATCTTCGGCGCGTTGGTTCATCGGGAACATGATGACCTCACGAATGTTCGCCTCATCGGCCAGCAGCATCACGATCCGGTCGATCCCCGCCGCGCAGCCGCCGTGGGGGGGGGCGCCGTATTTGAACGCCTTGACCATGCCGCCAAAGCGCTTTTCCACTTCGGATGCGGGGTATCCGGCCAGCTCAAACGCCTTGAACATGATTTCGGGCTTGTGGTTGCGGATACCCCCCGAAATCAGCTCATACCCGTTGCAGGCAAGGTCGTACTGATAGGCATATACCTGCAAGGGATCGCCATTCAGCGCCTCAAGCCCACCCTGCGGCATGGAAAACGGGTTGTGGCTGAAGTCGATCTTGCCATCATCGTTCCGTTCATACATCGGGAAATCAACGATCCAGGCAAAGCGGAAGGTTTCGGTTTCGGTAAGGTTCAACTCCCGCCCAATCTCATTCCGCGCCCGCCCCGCAACCGCCTCAAACTGGTCGGGTTTGCCACCAAGGAAGAACGCCGCATCGCCAAGGCCGAGACCCAGTTGCTGGCGGATGGCTTCTGTTCGCTTCGGGCCAATATTCTTAGCTAGTGGCCCGGCAGGGAGCATTGGCTTTTTCACACCTGTAATCCCACCAACGTCACTGATCTGACTCCCTTGGCTACGAACTATTTCCAGCAAATCGACCCAGTCTTGTTGAGAATAGTTCTCCAGTACAGGATCTTCTTCCCGCCAGAAGATATACCCCATCCCCGGCAGACCCTCTTTCTGCGCGAACGCATTCATCCGGTCACAGAACTTGCGCGAACCGCCCGTCGGTGCCGGAATGGCCCGGATTTGCGTGCCCTCATTCTCCAGCAGCTTGGCGAAAATCGCGAAACCTGATCCGGCGAAATGCTCGCTCACCACCTGCATCCTGATCGGGTTGCGCAAATCCGGTTTATCGCTCCCATACCACAGCAACGAATCCCGATACGCAATCAGCGGCCAGTCGGGCGACACCTTCTTCCCCGGCGCGAATTCCTCGAAAATCCCCTGCACCACGGGCTGCACGGCGGCAAACACATCCGCCTGCTCCACAAAGCTCATCTCGATATCAAGCTGATAGAAATCCGTCGGCGAACGGTCCGCGCGCGGGTCTTCATCCCGGAAGCATGGTGCAATCTGGAAATAGCGGTCAAACCCCGCCACCATGATCAACTGCTTGAACTGCTGTGGTGCCTGCGGCAGCGCGTAAAATTTCCCCGGATGCAGGCGCGATGGCACGAGGAAGTCCCGCGCCCCTTCGGGCGATGACGCCGTGATGATCGGCGTCTGAAATTCCGTAAACCCCTGATCCCACATCCGGTTGCGCATGGATCGGACCACATTCGACCGCAGCATGATGTTGCGGTGCAGCTTATCCCGCCGCAAATCCAGAAACCGATACGTCAGCCGCGTTTCCTCCGGGTATTCCACATCGCCAAACACCGGCATCGGCAGATCATCCGCCGCGCCCAGCACGGTCAGGCCCGTGGCGTAAACCTCAATCTCACCCGTCGGCAGTTTCGGGTTCACAAGGCTCGCATCCCGCGCCTTCACGCGGCCATCAATGCAGACCACCCATTCCGCGCGAATTTTCTCGATATCCGCAAAGGCGGGCGAGTCACTATCCGCAATCACCTGCGTGATCCCGTAATGGTCGCGCAGGTCGATGAACATCACCCCGCCATGGTCGCGCACCCGATGCACCCAGCCCGACAGGCGCACGGTATCGCCCACATTCGCGGTGTTCAGTGCGGCGCAAGTATGGCTGCGATAGGCGTGCATGTGTCATCTCCTGATATCCGCGCCGATACACACCGCGCCTCGCCCCAAGTCAAGCGCAAGGGGTCAAATCCCCAGACGATCACGCAGCGAATACCACGTCATCGCTGCCACCAGCAGCGGCCAGCGCAGGGTGGCCCCGCCGGGAAACTTCATTTGCGGCAGATTGGCCATCAGGTCGAACCCTGCGGCCTGCCCCGCGATGCATTCCGCAAGGATTTTGCCTGACAAGGTCGACAGCGCAATCCCGTGGCCAGAACAGGAACTCGCCGCCAAAATATTGTCCGTCACCCGAATATACGCGGGCATCCGGTTGGTCGTAATCGCCAAAGTGCCGCCCCAGGCATAGTCGATGCGCGCGTCGCGCAAGCCCGGATACACCTCCAGCATAGGCTTGGTCACCGTTTTGATAATATCCGGAAAGCGGTAGCCATAGCTTTCCCCACCACCAAACAGCAGGCGGTTATCCTCCGATAGCCGCCAATAGTTGACCACGAACTTGCTATCCGCCACCGCGATATTTTCGGAAAGCAGCGCCTTTGCCCCATCCCCCAGAGGTTCCGTCGCAAGGATAAAGTTATTGATCGGCATCACCCGCGCAGAAACCTTGGGCTCCAGCCCGCCCAGATAGCCGTTCCCCGCCAACACCACATGCCCGCAGGTCACCCCGCCCTGCGCCGTTTGCACCACGGGCTTTGCCCCATGGTCCACCCGCGTGACCTCTGACCCTTCAAATATCCGAACCCCCGCAGCCAAAGCCGCCTTTGCCAAGCCAATCGCAAAGTTCAACGGGTGCAAATGCCCCGCTCCCCGGTCCACCTCGCCCCCTTGATAGGCGTCCGACCCCACGATCCCGCGAAACGCGGCACGGTCGTAACTGTCGATCTGCGCGTAGCCATAATCCCGCGCCAACCGTTCCGCATAGACCCGCGCTTGGTCTACCTCGGCCACTGTCCGGCACGCGTGGCCCACGCCCGGATAAAACGTCACTGGCATATTATGCTGCGCAATCAACCCCTTCACCAACGCCTTCGCGTCCTGCCCCATATCCCACAAGGCCCGCGCGCGGCTCCGCCCCACCATGCGTTCCAGATCATCCTGATCCAGCCGCTGGCCCGACCCCACCTGCCCGCCATTGCGCCCCGATGCGCCAAAGCCCACCCGCTGCGCTTCCACCACCACCACGGAAAACCCAGCCTCCGCCAGATGCAGTGCGGTGGAAAGCCCCGTATACCCCGCCCCCACCACGCAGACATCCGCCGTCACATCCCCGGCAAGCGCTGGGAATGCGTCCGTCAGTGTGGCCGTGGCCGCATAATACGACGCGGGGTATTCCCCCGCGCGGTCATTGGCGTGCAAAAGGTTCATACGTTCAACAGCAAGTGTTCCCGTTCCCACGGGCTGATAACTTGCAGGAACTCTTTGTATTCGTTGCGCTTGACCGAGTCATAGACCTTGCAAAACTCTTCGCCCAATACCGCACACAATGCCGCATCTTCCTCCAGCAAGTCCAGCGCGTCGCCCATGTTATAGGGCAAATCCGACTCCACGTTATACGCATCGCCCTTGCATTCCGGCTTTGGCATCTTGCCCTCCATCAGCCCAAGATATCCACACGCCAGACTTGCAGCCAACCCCAGATACGGGTTGCAATCCATCCCCGCCAAACGGTTTTCCACCCGCCGCGCCTCCGGGCCACTGATGGGCACCCGCAACCCCGTTGTCCGGTTATCCCGCGCCCATTCGAGGTTAATCGGCGCCGCAAAATCCGGCACATAGCGCCGATAGCTGTTCACATAGGGGGCCAGCAACGCCACCGCCCCCGGCAAATGGTTCTGCATGCCCGCGATGAAGTGAAAGAACGCTTCCGTTTCCGCACCCTTCCTGTCCGAAAAGATGTTCTTGCCCGTTTTCAGATCCACCACCGAATGGTGAATGTGCATCGCACTGCCCGGCTCGCCTTCGATCGGTTTCGCCATGAAGGTCGCGAAACAATCATGCCGCAGGGCCGCCTCACGGATCAGCCGTTTGAAGAAGAAGATCTCATCCGCCAGCTTCACCGGGTCGCCATGCGCCAGGTTAATCTCTACCTGCCCCGCACCGCCTTCTTGCAGGATGC
>JANNBG010000582.1:0-2537 GCA_031385205.1 Rhodobacterales bacterium | reverse complement strand
GACGCGGTGGTGATCGACCCGCCACGGGCGGGGGCTGAGGCGCAGGTAGCGTGTCTGGCGCAGGCCCGCGTGCCGGTGATTGCGATGGTGTCATGTAACCCGGTGACGTTTGCACGGGATGCAAAGGTGTTGGTGCAGGCGGGGTACAAGATCGACTGGGTGCAGGTGGTGGATCAGTTCCGCTGGTCGGCGCATGTGGAATTGGTGGCACGCCTCTCGCGACTGTGATGGCTGCAACTGGGCACTGGCGAAAGGCTGCGATTTTGGCTATGTGGCTTGGAAAAACAAGCTGGGGCAGTTGGGCAATGGGTTTTGTGCGGGTCTTGATGGTAATGCTGGCAGGGGTACTGCTGGCGTCCTGCGGGGCATCAAAGTTTCAACGCTATAATGGCCCGGCGGTGACCTTGATCGAGGTGCACAAGGGGGATCGCAAGATGTACCTGTTGCACAACCGAACGATTCTGGAAACCTATGACATCGCACTTGGCTTTGCGCCCGTAGGACATAAGCAGTTTGAAGGCGATGGGAAAACGCCGGAAGGCGCGTATCTGATTAACCGGCGCAATCCGAATTCCAATTATCATCTGTCTTTGGGAATTTCGTATCCTGATGTGGAGGATGTGGCCTTTGCGACGACGGCAGGTGCGCTTCCGGGCGGTGAGATCTTTATCCATGGTGGCCCGACCGACACAATTTATCAGCGGGACTGGACGGCAGGCTGCATTGCCGTCAGCGACGAGGATATCGAGCGCATTTACGCAATGGTACGGGATGGCACGGTGGTGAATATTGTACCGTGACCGGGGTTACGCGCCGGTTATGGCGGTCCACCAGATTTTGCCTGCCTGTTCCTGATACCACGAAAAGCCAAGTAACCGCGCGTTCGGGTCCAGCACCACGGCGCGCGTATCGGCCTCGGCCATCCAGGCGGAAAGGGTTTCGAGTTCCGTTTCATAGGTTTCGGAAATCAGCTCTCCCAGCAACTGTCCGGTAAACCCGGCGCGTTGTACGCGCACCAGGGGCGATGATCCGTCAGACCCAAAGTGCCAGGGGCGGTTCTGGATCGACATATCACGGGAATGGGTGGATGCGGCGGCTGTCAGCTTGGCATCGAACGTCAGGGGTGCGGCCCCGCTGGCCGAGCGCAGGGTGTTGATCGAATCCAGCAGGCGAAAGTAGATCTGGTTCTGATTGGCGGCGTTGATCGGGTAGACCTGCGGCAAGGGCCGCCCGTCTGGCCCGACGCGTGAGGCAGAACTGGTGGTACAGGCCGACAAGGCAGCGACACTGCCAAGGATCATCACGGTTCTTCTGTTCATGCTACTCTCACGCTGTGGGGTCAGGCACCCGTCGGATGCGCTGTCTTAGCGAAACTCTTGACCAGCTTCAAACCCTGCAATGCGGTCTTGTGCCGATTGACGCTTGTTTGATTTGCGGCCCGCCGTTTGGCGGGATAAGCGTTAATCAACGTTTCATGACAAGGAGCTCTGGGATGAGCGGTGAATTTTCAGTGCGGCGTCGGGCAGTTCTTGGCGGAGCGGCGGCCCTGATGGGGGCTGCAGCCTTGCCCGCGCTTGCACAACAAGGATCGACCGAGGATGACGCGCCGTCGGGAGCGATTCGCAATAACACCTCCAGCTTTCGGATGCTGAAGTGGCAGGATTACTTTGCGAACACGAAAAACGGAGTGATCCTTGCAGACATCTCATCCCGCGCGGTGCATTTCTGGAATGAGGATCAGTCGGTCTACCTGCTGTTCCCGTCATCGGTGCCGTTGACGGATGAACTGACGCGTCGCGGCGAGACGGAAGTGATCGAAAAAGTGATTGCGCCAACCTGGCGGCCGACGGCGGCGATGCTGGTGCGTCACCCGGAATGGCCTGCGGTGATCGAGGGTGGCGCGCCGGATAACCCCTTGGGCACGCATGCGTTGTATCTGGGCTGGCCTGCCTATCGCATCCACGGCACGCATGACACGCGCAAGATCGGGCGGCGGTCTTCGAGCGGCTGCATCGGGCTGTATAATGAACATATCGTGCAACTGTTTGCGCAAGCGAAAGTGGGCACGCAGGTCCGCTTGATATAGCCTGAAATTGCCGCAAATTGGCGAAGGCCGGTGTAATGCCAGCCTTTTTCAGAGGCACAAGGGGCTGTAGGCCTGTGGATAACTTTCCACAATATCCATGCAACTGTTGCCAATTTAGCGCCGTTGTTCCCTTCGTCCCACAGTCATCGTGCGGCCAGATTGCAATTCTGTATTTCGGGTGCTTAGAACGCGTATACGAGGAATAGGCTTGGGTGCGTTCCGCTGCCTCACGATATATCGACGGGACGCAAATTATGGAGGGTACAATGAAGAAACTTGCGCTCGCTGCTGCGCTGTCGCTGGCGGCTTCGTCTGCTTTTGCAGGCGGCATGGTTGACACGACAATGACCACGGAAATTGTGACGGCCGAAACATCGTCTTCGGCTGGTGGAATCATCGTTCCGCTGCTGCTGTTGCTGGTGATTGCGGCTGCTGCTTCGAACTGATGTTC
>JANNBG010000311.1:0-3585 GCA_031385205.1 Rhodobacterales bacterium | reverse complement strand
CGTCGTGTTCTTGGTGCGCGGTATTGTGGCCTATACGCCATTATGGCGGCGCATGGCGCCCGAGCAGCCTTTTGCACGGCTGGATCGGTTGTACTACGCGCCGTTGTGTCTGCTGATTGGGGTTGGACTGCTGATCGTCTGACTAGGCAATGATATCGGGGATCAGCTGATCTTCCATCTTCACGATCTGATCCTTCAGCGCCAGCTTTTGCTTTTTCAATCGCCGCAATGTCAGGGGATCAGGCCGCCCGGCCGTTTCCAGCACATGCACCGCCTCGTCCAGATCGCGATGCTCGCGCCGCAGCACCTCCAGCCGGATGCGTAGCATTTCTTCGTAGTTGAGCTCTGACGGCGCGTTCATGGGGTGCATCTTGCTGCGTAAGACCTGTGTTGCCCAAGTCATATAGTGATTCCCCCACAAGCCGTGAAGAATTCTGCAATGATTTTCGCAGATGCGAACGGGGCTTGTTGTCACCGCGCCTGCGCCCCATATTTGCCATGCCGTGCTGCCATAACGGGGCACGGCCTCCTGTCGCTTTGCAAGGACAAGACCGATGACGAAACTCACCTTCGGGGCCCATCCCTACCTTTTGGGCTTTGAACAGCTGGAACGCCTTGTCGAACGCACCGCCAAGGCGGGAGGCGAAGGCTATCCCCCTTATAATATCGAAGCAACGTCGGAACACACCTATCGCATCACGCTGGCCGTGGCCGGTTTCCGTGAGGAAGACATGGCCATCACGGTTGAAGATCGCCAACTTGTGATCCGCGGGCGGCAGGCGGATGACAGCGAAGGCCGGGTTTTCCTGCACCGGGGCATTGCCGCGCGGGCGTTTCAGCGTAGCTTTGTGTTGGCAGACGGGGTGGAAGTGGCGGGGGCCATGATGGAAAACGGGCTTTTGCACATCGACCTGCGCCGACAGGTGCCGGATACAGTGGTGCAGACGATTGCGATCAAAACGGTCAAGAAAGGGTAAGTGATGAATACGCGGTTTCAGAATTTCTCGGATGCCTCCATGGTCTATGTGCGCCCCATCCTGGTGACGGACCTGCCCGATGATCTGCGCGATCAGGTGGAGGGGTTGGACATCATCTATTCCGTGCACCGCGCCAATGGTGACCGCGTGGCCCTGGTGGCAAACCGACAGTTGGCCTTTGCGCTGGCGGCACAGAATGACATGGCGGCCGTCTCCGTCCATTGATGCGGCTGCAATTCGACTGGGTTGATGCCTTCACCAGCGCACCCTTTGGCGGCAATGGCTGCATGGTGGTGCAGGATGGGGCAGGTCTTGATGATGCCACCTGCATCGCCATCACGCGGGAATCGCGGTTGACCGAATGCACCTTTGTGGGGCCTTCCGACACTTGCGACATGAGGGTGCGGTTTTTCCTGCCATCGCATGAAATTCCCTTTGCCGGGCACCCGACGATTGCAACAGTTATATCCCTGCTGGACCGTGGCCTGGTTTCGGGGCCTGAATTGACGTTGGAAACACTGAATGGGCCATTGGCCATTTCCGTGCGGCAGGGTGGAAACGGCCAGCCAGTGGTCGACATGCTGCAAACGGCCCCAGTTTTTGGGGCCGAAGTTGCCGTTGATGATATCGCGGCCATCACCGGATTGCCTGCTGATTGCAGTGTTGGCGCGCCCCGGCTTGTCTCCACCGGGTTGGTTTATCCGGTGGTGCGGGTGAACGACGCAGCCTTGCTGGACGGTCTGGTGCTGAACCAGACCGAGGCGGCGCGGCGGTTACCCATGTTCACCCAGCCGCATGGTGAGGTGTTTGAACCGTTCGTGATTGCGCTGGAACATGGTGCGGAAGGTGCGGTTGTGCATGCCCGCCACCTGATGCTGCCGCCACAACCGGCGGAGGATGCGTTCACCGGGTCTGCGATGGGCCCCGCGATGGCCTATCTATGGCAAACGGGTGCATTGCGCGTGTCGCATGCAACCGTCAGGCAGGGGCAATGGATGGGGCATCCGGGGGTCGGCACGGCGCAAGTGATCGGCCCGCGCGAGGCCATTACCGGGGTGCGTTTGGCGGGCCAAGGACACATCCTGATGCGGGGCGAATTGCGGCTGTAGTGGTTGTGCCGCACGTCTTGATTTTGTCACATGATCGGATTATAAACGCCATGTGACGAAAGGACGAATCATGTTTGTCGCTGATCTTGATGTTTATGCCCCCCAGTCCGTCCGCCTTGCACGCCTGATGAACCTGACGGATGCTGACGACATGTCAGACACGCAGCTTGCGCGTGAAATTGGCGAGGGGTTGCCTGCAAACACTGCTGAATACCTTTTTCTTCAGTTCCCATCGGCTCGTGACATCGTCCCCGAGGCGACCCTGCGCCGCGCAAAGGTGGGGCAAAAGCCGCTGTCACGCGAACATTCCGAACGGCTGTACGAAATAAGCCGCGTGATGGACGCCGCACTGCAAGCCTACGGCAATGACCACACACTCGCCACCGCGTTCCTGACGCGGCCGCATCCTTTGCTGGAAGGCGAGACCCCAATTGCTCTGGCGCGGATGTCATCGGCAGGCACAGATGCAGTTGTCGCGCTGATCGGGCGCGCGCAGGCGGGTGTCGCGCTCTGACGCACCGGGTGCTGCAACAGCCATTGACCGGATACCGGATCGGCGATCCCACAGGGGAGTTTCCCGTCTGGCATCCCGGTGGGGCGATGCGGCATCCGGGGCGGTGGAACGTGACGGGTGATGCTGTGATCTATGCAGCGAGGGCTTATTCTTTGGCCATGCTGGAAAAGCTGGCACATTGGAATGGGGTTTTGCCGCCAAGTCAGCATTATATCGCTGCGGTGATCCCGGCGGGGGTCAGTTATGAAATGTTTCAGCCTGCGGCATATGTGGGCTGGAATGCGGCTGTGCAGATGGTGGCCAAGCGGTTCGGGTCGATCTGGCTGCGTGAGGCGCGGTCAGCGGTGCTGATCGTGCCATCGGTGATTGCACCGATGGAGGATAATGTGCTGGTGAACCCATTGCACCCCGACGCCGCCCGCATCGTGCCCGGCCTTGAACAGCCCGTCTGGTGGGATGCGCGGTTGCCGAGGCCATAGGCTTACATCTTTGTAAAGTCACGCTTTCAGGGCATACAGCGACGCGAAAGTGGCATAGCCAACAGGCGGTGGGTGCGCATTCTCCCCTTTGACCACAGCGCAGCCTTGGTTTTTTGGAGGATATGTGATGGCGGAAAAGACAGGTTACAGCGGGCTGCAAATCGGCCTGCATTGGGCCATCGGCATCTTGATCGTGCTGAACTGGTTTGTCAGTGATGGCATGGAGGAATCATTTGATGGCATGATGGAGGGCGGTGCCGTTACAGGCTGGACCCCCACGATTCACGTCTGGACGGGTGTTGCCGTGCTGGTTCTGGTGGCCATTCGGCTGTTGATGCGGCTGTTTTCAGGCGTGCCGGAACAGGCGTCGGGCAATGCGCTGCTGGATACCGCCGGGCGTTGGGGGCACCGGTTGCTGTACGCGCTGATGATTGCCGGGCCAGCCTTGGGCGCGATCAGTTGGTTTGGCATGGTGGATGCAACCGCGTCCTACCATGTGCTGGTGA
>JANNBG010000513.1:0-3720 GCA_031385205.1 Rhodobacterales bacterium | reverse complement strand
GCATCCGTAAACGCATTCGCGCGGCACGACACATAAGGCTCCACCACCTGCGTCATCGCATCCAGACCCGATGCCAGTGTCACCGCCCTTGGGCATCCATCCGTCAACGCAGCATCCACAATCGCCACCCGCGCCATCATGCGGTCATCGCGCAGGCTGACCTTGCGGCCCGGCACTGCAATCACCGCGTTCTTTGTCGCCTCCGCCCCCGTGCCAGCCGTTGTCGGCACCGCGATGAATGGCAAAGGCGCCACGGCCAGTGGCAAGGCAGGCCCCACGCCTTCCAGATGGTCCATGGCCCCTGTCGCCTGCGGGATGACCGCATGATGGCGCGGGTGGCGATTGTGGATGCAGGCCTGACGGATGGCTGCCCAAGGGCGGTGACGCTGGCATCGGGGTTGGATGCGATCACGCAGGTCATCGAACCCTATGTGTCGTGCCGCGCGAATGCCTACACGGATGCGCTGACCCTGCCTGCGATTGGGCAGGGCATGCGCGCACTGATGCGGTTGATGGCGGGGGAGGATGCAGGCGCGCGGGATGCGATGGCGTGGGTCAGCCTGACGGGGGGGATTGCGCTGGCCAATGCGGGGTTGGGGGCGGTGCATGGGCTGGCAGGGGTGATTGGGGGCGTGACGGGCGCGGCGCATGGGGCGATTTGCGGGGTGTTGTTGCCGCATGTTCTGGCGGCAAACCGGGCGCGTGTTGCGGATAGGGCAAAGCTGGATCAGGTCTGCGCCCTGATCGGCGCGGCTTTGGGGGTGGCGGCGGGCGATGCGCCGATGGCCTTGGCAAACTGGGCGCGGGGGCAGGGGTTGCCGACGCTGACGGGGTTGGGGCTGCAGGTGGCGGATCATGTGGCTGTGGCAGAGGGCGCGCTGGGGGCATCGTCGATGAAAGGCAATCCAGTGGGATTGTCGGTGGATGATCTGTGTGAGGTTATGCGCGGCGCTGGTTGAATCGAGGCGTCACACCATCCGGATCACGTCTTTGCCCACTGCCAGTACATAGCCGCGCCGCGCAATCGTTTTGATGAGCAACTCGCTGACCAACTGGTTGCCCAGCGTATCGCGCAGGCGTTTGATGCGGGTCGCACCTGCCGCCTCGTCGCAGTCCACCTCATTGCGCCCCGATATCACCGCCTCGATCTGCGCGCCTGTCAGCACATCATCATCCATCCGCGCCTCGGCCAGCACGGCCAGCGTTTCGAGCGCCGCCTCGGTCAGCGCAAATTCCATATCGTTGATATAGACCGCCCGCCCTTCACGGCTGATGAGCAGGGACGCCACCTGAATGCCTGACCGTTGGATCGCCGAAATGCGCCGGTTCAGCGCGATAAGCATCACAAGAAACACAAGTGCCGCAATCAGCAGTGCCGTCGCGAACACCAACAGCACGAAGATGACGAACTGATAGCTCTGAATGACCTCTGAAAAACCTGTGCCGGATTGTGCCAGCAATTCCAGCAACTTGATCTCTGTATTCCCGGTCAGATCATTTTCGACAAACAGCCGTTCAACCCGCGTATTGAACGCGTTGGCATCCGGTAGGTTGACGAACAAAAAGACAGCCGCTGCCAGCAGGATCAACACGATCGCTGCAATGCCAAGCGCCACCACGCGGTTGCCCGCGCGCAAACTGTCAATAGCGGAGGAAGTGGTCTCCGGCACGGCCTTCCCTTTCACTCAGACCTTCCGGCCCAAAAACAGACATCACGTTCAACAGCGTCCACCCGGCATCGGCCAACCTTGGCGCAAGTTCGCCTTCGGCAGAGCCGGGATCGCAGTTGCCATCGGACACTTGTGCCACGCCATAGGCAAGGCGCAAGGGATCATCCTGCTTTGCCTTGTAATCAGCATAACATTCCGCCGATGCGGGGGCTGCCGTCAGCAGCAAAAGGGCAAGGATCAGGGAACGGGGCATTTTGGCCTCCTTGGGCTCGACCAGTGCAATTTGCGCGGAACCCCGCCGCTATTCAATATCCAAAGGGGGGTAAAGCCGATGTTATCGCATAGCAAACCCGCGCTATTGCGCGACCATCTGTGCTGACCGCACCCTTTGCCCATCACCATCCATGGATAGGAGGTTGCGATGAAAATGACTGTTGCCCACACCACCGCCCCGGTCAGCCGGTTTTTGAACTTTGCCACGGCGGCGGCTGCGGCGCTGGCCGTGACGGCAGCCCTGGCGGCCCCGGCCTTTGCGGACCGCAGAAGTGACAACTTTCTGAAAGGGCTGGCCGCGATTGCGGCGATTGCGATTATCGCGGGTCAGATCGACAAATCGAACGATCATCCGAAACCCGTGCCGGTGCAGCACCCGCGCGTACCAGCGGTCTGTGCGCTGGACATTGATATCGCCGATGGGCAGGGGCGTTATTTCAGCGAGAACTGCATGCGGGGCGAGGGGTTTGAGGCGCGTCTGCCGCGTGATTGCGCGCGGCGCGCGGAAATCTATGGGCGCACAGACCGGATTTACCCGGAATGGTGCCTGCGCGAGGCGGGGTTCCGCACGCGCGGGCAGTAAGGGATAGGTGGCTGGCCATTGTCCCCCAAGGGTCAGGCCATCTTTGGGGCAGAGGGTCGAGCAGCCTCTGCCCCTTTTTCATGGCGCTGTGTTGGGGTAAGTCACGGGCATGTCCTTGCCTGATTTCACGCGTGAAACGGATTTGCATGCCCAAGGCTTTGTCTGCATCGCGGGGGTGGACGAGGTGGGGCGCGGGCCCTTGGCAGGGCCAGTGACGGCGGCGGCCGTGATCCTTGATCCGTTGCGCATCCCGGCAGGTCTGAACGATTCCAAGAAGCTGACGGCGGCCCGGCGTGACGCTTTGGCCGCAGAAATCCACGCGACTGCGCGCGTTTGCATCGCGCACGCGAGCGTCACCGAAATTGACGAGATGAACATCCTGCGTGCCAGCCATTTGGCCATGATCCGCGCTATCGCAGGTCTGAACCCCGACCACGCGCTGATCGATGGCAACCTGTTGCCGCGCGGTCTGACGTGCCCGGCCACGGCCATCATCAAGGGTGATGCCCTTTCCCTCTCCATCGCTGCGGCGTCTATCGTGGCCAAGTGTTGCCGCGATGCCATCATGGTGGATTTGGCGCAACAGAACCCCGGATATGGCTGGGAAACCAACATGGGCTATCCGGCACCTGTGCATCTAAAAGCACTGCTAAATCTTGGTGTGACCCCACATCATAGACGGTCCTTCGCACCCGTCCACAAGATGTTGTATCAAGACAAATCTCTAACCCCTTGATTCAATAAAGAATTTGACGGCGAATCATCTTTGACTCATCCTGTCCTTAACGAAACGGTCCATCAGAGGCCGGGGGCAGAGGCGACGCATGACTGTGAAAATGGATGCGGGGGCAGTAACCCTTCCGCGGAATCAAATACTTGGTGGCGATTGCATTGAGGTGATGAACAGCCTGCCTGCGGGCACGGTTGACCTGATCTTTGCCGACCCGCCCTATAACCTGCAGCTGAAGGGTGCGCTTTTGCGCCCTGATAACAGCATGGTTGATGCAGTGGATGACCATTGGGATCAGTTTTCCAGCTTTGCGGCCTATGACAGCTTTACGCGTGATTGGCTGGCGGCGGCGAAACGCCTGTTGAAACCGAATGGTGCGATCTGGGTGATCGGCAGCTATCACAACATCTTTCGGCTGGGGTCGATCCTGCAGGATCAGGGCTTTTGGCTGCTGAACGATGTGG
>JANNBG010000502.1:0-3434 GCA_031385205.1 Rhodobacterales bacterium | reverse complement strand
TGACGATGGGGGCGGTCAGCAGGGCGGCCACCGGGCCTGCATCCAGCGTGGCGGACATGACGATCAGGCACAGGTCAGGCCGCAGCGTGGCGCGCACCTCCATGCACAGCGCAAGGCCCAGATCGGCATTCAGCGAGCGTTCGTGGAATTCGTCAAAGATCACACACCCCACACCCGGCAGGTCCGGGTCTGACTGCAGCATGCGCGTGAGGATGCCTTCGGTCACCACTTCGATGCGGGTTTGCGGTGATACTTTGGATTCGCCCCGGATGCGGTAGCCCACGGTCTGGCCCACGGCCTCACCCAGCGTTTCCGCCATGCGTTCGGCTGCGGCACGCGCGGCCAGACGGCGCGGTTCCAGCATGACCATGCGACCTTGGATCAGGCCAGTTGCCAGCAGGTCCAACGGCACGCGTGTGGTTTTGCCCGCACCGGGCGGGGCCTGCAGCACGCTGAGGCCATGCTGCGCAATGGCGGTGCGCAGGGCAGGCAGGGCGTCGTCGATGGGCAAAGCGGTCATGTATGGCTTATGGCGGCCCATGGTGCCGTGCGCAACGGGTTGGCACGGGGCAGGGCGGGGCATAGTTTGCCGGCATGGATGCAGAACTGAACGGCCCTGACGACCTTGCCGCCATGCCTGTTTGGATGACGGATGCTGCCTTGCGTGCCGCATGGGTTTATACGCCCATCGGCGGCATGATCGCTGTGTGCAGCGATGTGGCCCTGCATATGCTCGAATTTCCACGGCAGGCGCGGCTGGCCCGGCAATTGCCGCGCATCGGTGCCATGGGCCTTGGGCGCACCAGCGTCACAACGCATCTGCAATCTGAACTGACCGCCTATTTCGCGGGCAAGCGCCCGACATTCACCACGCCGCTGGCCCTGCATGGCACAGCGTTTACGCTGCAGGTTTGGGCCGCCCTGCAGGCCGTCGCCTATGGCACCACGCAGACCTATTTTGGCTTGACCACCACCTTGCACCGCCCCAGGGCCAGCCGTGCCGTGGGCCGCGCCAATGCGGCCAACCCCATCGCGATTCTGGTGCCTTGCCACCGGGTTCTCGGCGTGCAGGGGGCCTTGACCGGATATGCCGACGGTTTGTGGCGCAAAGAATGGCTGCTGGCACATGAAAAGCAACGTTAACCCTTTCATCTTCCCCTAAATATCCGCGCCGCAGGCATCTGCCCTTTGCACAAATCGCGCGCGTTCCCTGCTTGACGCCGCCCGTATTTGCCCCTAAACGGCCCCATCCCATTCGGCCCTGCATTGCTTTTGCAATCACTTGGCCTTTGACCAGAACAAGGAACGACACCATGTCGCGCGTCTGCGAACTTACGGGCAAGGGCCCGATGTCTGGCAACACCGTCAGCCATGCCAACAACAAATCCCGTCGTCGGTTTCTGCCGAACCTGAACGAAGTCACCCTGATTTCTGACATCCTCGGCCAGTCCTTCAAGCTGCGCATTTCGGCGGCCGCTTTGCGGTCTGTCGATCACCGTGGCGGTCTCGATGCGTTCCTGACCAAGGCAAAGTCCGACACGCTGTCGCTCGATGCGCAGCGCATCAAGAAAGACATCGCCAAGGCCACGCCTGCCGTCTGAAGTCGGCTGGTTGCAATCATTCAGGCCCTGACCCCTTGGGACAGGGCTTTTTCTATGCCGATAGGAGGCCCCATGCGTCTTGCCCTTTTTGCCCTGCTCGTCTGTCTCGGGTTGCCCGCCTTTGCCCATGACGGGGTGCATGTAACGGACGCCTATGCCATTGCAGTCAGCCCGAATGCCCCGACCGCAGCCATCTATTTCACCATCACCAACCACTCCGTTGCGCCTGACCGCCTGATTGCCGCCACCACCGATGCGGCCCAGATGGCCATGCTGCATGAAAGTGTGGAAACCGATGGCGTGATGTCGATGGGCGATGTGGCGGGGTTTGTGATTGACGGGCAGGGCACATTTGCCCTGACGCGCGGGGCGGGGCACATCATGCTGATGGGGCTGACCAAGCCGTTGAATGATGGCGATATCATCACTGTTACCTTGACGTTTGAACGGTCAGGCGAGGTGGTGGTCGCGGTGCCGGTGAACCCTGCCGTGATCCCGGGCGAGTGATTACGCTGCCTGCCCTGACTGATGCGGAGTGTGACGCGGTGATTGCGGCGGCGCAGGCTGGGCAGATGCGTTCTGCGGGGCTGGTTGGAGCGGTCAGTGATGCGTCGGTGCGGCGGGCGGATATTGTGTGGCTGGATGATCTGCCGGGGATGGGCTGGGTCATGGACCGGATGGTGTCTGTGGTGGCGCAGGCCAACCGGGACTTCGGTTTTGCCGTCGACGGGTTTGACGAAAGCGCGCAGGTGGCGCGGTATGATGCTGTGGATGCGGCGCATTTCGACTGGCACGCGGATGTGGGTTCCGGCGTGGCTGCCGCGCGACGCAAGCTGACGGTGGTGGTGCAACTGTCGGAGCCTGCGTATGAAGGCGGCGCGCTGGAGGTGCGGCCTTCGCATGCGGTGTTGTCGGCGGATAGGGCGCAAGGGATGGCGAGTGTGTTCCCCAGCTATGTACTGCACCGCGTCACACCCGTGACGGCAGGTGTGCGCTGGTCTTTGACCCTGTGGGCCCACGGCCCCGCATTCCGGTAAATCGCGACGTCTGACCGCAGGGAGGGAGGAGCAGCCCGCGAGGCTATCCCGCGCAATACGCCTCGGCCTGTTCACCGAAGGCTTTGTAACGGTCCCAGAACGCATCATCACCGGCGGTTTGCGAAATCCATGTCGCGTTGGCCTTTTCCGGGTCGTTGAACAGCTTCGCCGCCCGCCGCTGATCCGCGCCGTTCAGCGTGATGTCGGCCACCTGCCCGATGCAGGCACAGACCGAGGCGTTCGCGGCATCCCTGTCCGACTTGTTACATGCCCGCTCCACCGGCCCCGCAAAGGATGCCGTCGCCACACACAGCAAACCCGCAGCAATGGCTGCGCGCAAACTTGTTGTCATGATCTGCCTTGCCTCATTACCCTGCCCGCGTGCCGTGTCGGCCGTGGATCATTTTGTAGGCATAGTGTAGCGATTCTGGGAAGGGGGATCAAGCGGGGGATACGCGGATGCTGTACGCCAGAAAATTTATCAGAAAGTAAAGTTGCGTTTTGAGGGAAGGCAAAATACTGTTCCGCCAAGATAGTTATACATTGAGGAAAACTTAGTTGGGGTCTTGCATAGGCATTATTGAGAAGCTGATTGGAGAGTTGGCGAGATCACAAAAAACTGAGGCGCTTTTTCAGATTGTTGACGGACAACCAGCCTTTTCTGGATATGTTTCAATCGGCGATGATCGCAGTCTGCCGCTTACCCACGCTATGGAAGCGTTAATCGTATCGTTAAGCAAAGAATTGAAAGTTCAGAATCCTAAGTTGGCTCTGACACATACTGACAAAGAGTGGG
>JANNBG010000479.1:0-4512 GCA_031385205.1 Rhodobacterales bacterium | reverse complement strand
TTGGCGCGGCGGATGGTCAGCGCATCCAGCAGCGCCTGCGTGGGGTGTTCGTGCCGCCCGTCGCCTGCGTTCAGCACGGCGCAGTTGACCTTGCTTGCCAGCAGGTTGACCGCGCCACTGGCGGGGTGACGCACGACCAGCAGGTCGGGCTGCATCGCGTTCAGGGTCATGGCGGTGTCGATCAGGGTTTCGCCCTTTTTGACGCTCGAATGCGCGACGGACATGTTCATGACGTCCGCACCGAGGCGTTTGCCAGCAAGCTCAAAGCTGGCCTGCGTGCGGGTGGAGGATTCGAAGAACATGTTGATCTGGGTCAGGCCTGCCAGCACATCGGATTGTTTGACGGTGCGGCGGTTCAGGTCGACATAGCGATCGGCCAGATCAAGAATGGTGCGGATTTCATCCGGGGCGAGGTGTTCAATGCCCAGCAGGTGGCGTTGGCGAAAGCTCATTTGCCCTCCATGTAGTCGTCGGCGATTTGGGGAAGCGTGTCTTCATCGACAACGAATGCGAGGGGGGCGAGGCCGGGGTCGATAAAGATGGCGAAGGGGGTGCCGTCTGCGATGCGGATGCCCCACATGGCGGCGATATCACCGCCGGATGCGGGATCGAAGCCCTGGCCGATGACCCAGCCGTCGGTTTCGGTGGTGACATCGGCGACTTCGACCCTGCTGGCCAGTTCGTAAACCTGTTCCTCGGTCATGATCTGCTGAAAGCGCAGCCGTTCGCCTGCATCGTCAAAGGGGCTGGCGGGGTGTTGGCCGATCCAGCGGGTGACGTCATCACCTGCACCGGCGATGGTCGCGCCTTCGGTGGTTTGAGCGACGGGGGTTTCGGTGACGGTTCGGCCGTCGAAGGTATAGGTAAAATGGGCAAAGGCGGGATCGAAGCTGTCCATGTCGAGCGCGACGGTTTCGCCTTCGGTGCGGGGGTTTTGTGTGCTTTCGGAACAGGTGCCGAAGGGGGCAGTGGGGGAGGCACTTTCGGCGGTGATTTCGACGAAGGCCCACAACATGGGGCAGCCGTTGCCGCCGTTGGCCAAGCTGATGAGCGCCCAATCGGCATCTGCGCCATCAGGCCGGGGGAGGATTGCGCGGATGCCAAGGAAGCGGTCGGTCAGGCCGTCAATGGGGATATCGTTCAGCACAAGGGATTGGGCGGGGCCATCGGCGGTATCAGCGTCGGCGATGGTCAGGGTGCCAAAGCGGGTGGTGCCGTCATCCAGATAGGGCAATTCATCGGCAAATGCGGGAGTGGTGAGCAGGACGAGGGCAAGCGTGGTTTTCATGGCAGACTCCGCATGGGCCGTGCTGTGACCCGTGTTAGCGAAAGGTGGGGGGGGCGGCAAGGTGGCGGGTTGCTGTGGGGGGGTTGGGGCCATACCCTTGGGGCCATGGGAATCGGTGAACATCTGGAAACATGGGAGGGCTGGCAGGCATCGCTTGCGGCCTTGGCATGGCAGGTGGACCTTGGGGTGACGGAGCCTGTGACGGATGCAGCCGTGAACCGGTACGAGCTGGTGGTGGAGGTGGCAAAACCTGTGGTGCCGGTGGCAGCAGCTGTGCAAGGCACGGATGCGGTGGCTGCGGCGCGGGCGATGGCGGGTGCGGCGCAAACGCTGGCGGAATTGCGGGCGGCGCTGGGGGCCTATGACCATTGCGAGTTGAAACGCGGGGCCCGCAATCTGGTATTTGCGGATGGCAACCCTGCGGCGCGGGTGCTGATTTTGGGCGAGGCACCGGGGCGGGATGAGGACCGGGAGGGCAAGCCCTTTGTGGGGCGTGCGGGGCAGTTGCTGGACCGGATGTTCGCAGCGATTGGCCTTTCGCGAGAGAGCGGGATCTACATCACAAATGTGCTGCCATGGCGGCCGCCGGAAAACCGCGACCCAACGGCAGATGAGGTGGCAATGATGCGGCCGTTTGTCGAACGACATGTCGCGCTGGTGCAGCCGGAGGTGATTGTGGTGATGGGTAATACGCCGCTGGCCTGTCTGTGTGGCGAAAAGGGCATCCTGCGGGCAAGGGGTGTGTGGCGCGAGGCGCTGGGCATTCCGGTGCTGCCAATGACGCACCCGGCCTATCTGCTGCGCCAACCAGAGGCCAAGCGTGAGGCCTGGGCAGATTTGCAGGCTTTGCAGGCGAGGTTGGGTGCATGATAAACGCGAAAGACGGGGGTGGGGCGCTGAAAATTTCAGGCCTGAAGTTTTCAGGAAGGGCATGTCTGTGACGCGAGAGTTTTTGCCTGTGCGCATTGCCGTGCTGACGGTGTCGGATACGCGCAGTCCTGCGGATGATAAGTCGGGTGATACGCTGGTGGAACGGCTGTTGGCTGCGGGGCATCAGCTTGCGGCGCGGGGGATTGTGCGGGACGATCGGGGGGTGATTGCAGATCGCTTGCGGGCGTGGTGTGCGGATGCAGGCGTAGACGTGATCCTGACGACGGGAGGCACAGGGCTGACGGGGCGGGATGTGACGGTGGAGGCGCACCGGGATGTCTATGAGAAAGAGATCGAAGCGTTCGGGACGATCTTCACTATCGTCAGCATGCAGAAGATCGGCACGTCAGCCGTACAGTCACGCGCCTGTGGCGGGGTGGCGATGGGCACCTATCTGTTCGCCCTGCCCGGCAGCCCCAGTGCCTGCCGCGATGCTTGGGATGAGATTCTGCAATGGCAGTTGGATTACCGCCATAAGCCCTGCAATTTTGTGGAAATCATGCCAAGGCTGGATGAACACAAACGCCGCAAATGACGGGCGTATCAGCCGCCCGGACAGCCGCTGATCTCTACTGACCCATCCGGGCCAATCACCGATACCGTCACCGCCCCCCGGTCCAGCGCAAAGGGCGCGCCGGATTGTGCCACCATATCGGATGTCGCGGTCAATGTGCTGCCATCGCGCGTGGCCGTCGCATCGCCGACCCAGACACCTGATATGCCCGGTTCAAACACCACCGTCTCATCCGCGCCTTGTGGTGGCAGTGTCAGCACAGCCGTGATCCGAAGGCCATCCTTGATGGCGTCAACGGTGCAGCGGATGTCCGACAACCCCGCCGCCTGTGCGCCGATGGGCTGATCGCGCAGGGCCGCCTTGATGGACGCATCGGGGGCGCCATCGGTGGTCAGCGTGGCCGAAACCTCGACCATTGCCGGCATGCAGATATCTTTGCAAATGCCCAGATCGACGCGGCCCTGCAGCAGCACGGGCTGTGTTGCATCCAAGGCCGTCACTTCCATCGGCAGGATCAGCACGTCATGATAGCCGATGCTGCGCATGCCATTGGTGTGAAACACATCCGGGCTGGGCCAGTGATAGCGGATGCTGGCCATGTTGGTGGACCCCGACCAGTCAAACAGCGGGGGAATGCCCGCCTCGCCCGGACTGCGCCAATAGGTCTTCCACTCCGGTGCCATGACCAGTTGCAGGGCGGCGATATGCGTGCCGTCTGCCGTGACCCAACCGGGCAACAGGGTGGCCGACAGGATGTCATCCTGCGTGGTGGCAAAAGCGGGTGTGGCGAGCAGCGCCAGGAGGGCAAGGGTTTTCATCCAAATGTCATAAGCGAAGCGCCGCTTGTGGAAAATCACATTTCACTGCGCTGTCCAAAGGGTGATTGCAGTCGTGGTTGGCTTGCACCATTTTGTGACAATGGATTTGTCTGGAAAACTGCTGATTGCGATGCCCGGACTGGGCGATCCGCGCTTTGCCCATAGCGTGATCTTGGTCTGTGCGCATTCGGATGACGGGTCGATGGGCCTGATCGTGAACAAGCCCGCGCGGGATGTGAGCTTTGGCGGGCTGCTGGACCAGTTGAAGATTCCGCGGGGCGATATGGGGCGCGATATCCGCGTGCATTTCGGCGGTCCGGTAGAGCGGGGCCGGGGGTTTGTGCTGCATTCGACGGATTATGCAGGGGGCCAAGCGACGATGCAGATCGACGGTGGCTATGGCATGACGGCCACGCTCGACGTGCTGGAGGCGCTGGCGCGCGGGCGGGGGCCGGCATCGGCACTGCTGGCGCTGGGCTATGCAGGCTGGGGGCCGGGGCAGCTGGCGGGCGAGATTGCGCGGAATGACTGGCTGACCTGTGACGCGGACGCAGGGCTGGTGTTCGCGGCGGATGATGGGGGGAAGTGGGCAGGGGCGCTGCGGGGTATGGGGATTGATCCGGTGAGTTTGTCCTCGCAGGCGGGGCGGGCGTGAAAACCAAATTTGTTCGAACAAATTTGTAAAATCCTTCAAAGGATTTTGGTCCTACTCCCCATACGGCACCCACACCGTCTTCACTGCCGTTGCCGCCCGCAGGAAATCGCGGCCTTCACCATCCGACAGCCAATCCCTTGCGCGCCCATGGTTCACCCATGTGCGTTTGACGTTGCTGGCGGATTCGCGTTCGACCAAGGCCGACAGCGGCGTGGAGGAGAAGCACCAGACGGCGTCCACGTCCATGTGGCCGGAGAGGGGTTTGGCGAGGTCGGTGTGCGACCCGGTGACGATGTTGACGACGCCT
>JANNBG010000476.1:0-2784 GCA_031385205.1 Rhodobacterales bacterium | reverse complement strand
CGCATGAACGCAAAGCCGCTAAAGCGGGCGTTTGCGGTGTTCTTGACTCTGGTGGCGTTAAACATGCTGCGCAAGGTGATTTGGGGATGACAGGTTGGCAAATCATTGGGCCTGATCCGGCAATTGTGGCATGGGCGGCGGCGTGTTTGCCGGTGGCTGAGGCGGCGATAGCCGCGGACCCTGTGGGATGGCGTTGTGGCGGCACGTGGCATGCGGGGGTTGATGTGTTGCCGAACGGGCCGGATGGGGCAGTGGGTGGTGTGGCGTTCCCGTGGGCGGCGCTGCCTGTGGTGCCAATGCCTTTGCACCGGGGGCAAGTATCCGTGATCCGCCCCGGTTATCCGCAGGCATGGGATGGGGAGTCGCCGCTGGCCTTCGGCTATCGGCAGACAAGGGATGCGGCGCATCTGGACGGGGTGCTGCCTGTGGGGGCAGATCGTAGGCGGATGGTGAAAGAGCCGCATGCGTGGATACTGGGGCTGCCGCTGACGGCCAGTGCGCAGTCGCCGCTGGTGGTGTGGCAAGGCTCGCACATCATCATTCGCAATGCGCTGATGGCGGTATTGCAAGACCATGATCCCAACACATGGGCCGATATTGACATTACGGATGCCTACCATGCCGCGCGCCGCATGATCTTTGCCAGTTGCCACCGGGTAGAACTGGTGGCCGCACCGGGGCAGGCGACGCTGATCCACCGGCTATGCCTGCATGGCATGGCGCCATGGGGGCAGGGGCAGGGCGAGCGGATGATCGCGTATTTCCGACCGATGCTGGGGTCTGTGGGGGAGTGGCTCGCGGTGTAGCTTGGCCACCGCCGCCGCTTGCCTGCGCAAGGTGCTGATATTGCGGCGAGAACGACGTATGCTGAACGTCTTCTTTACCTGCGTATGTTGAGGGGGTGGTGGGTGAACCCGCGCGAAGAGGCGCGGGACCACCCACCCTACTTATGTAGTCGTCAGATCACCGCGAAATCGGTGAAATCGACCACCGCAGGCAGGGTCAGCACGGCAAACTGGATGATCGTGCCGCCATTCGCTGAACCGTTGCTGTCATAGCGCAGGATGCCTGTGTCCGTCTCATAGATGATGCGGTCGGAGATATCATGGGCAAGGCCCGTCGTATTGGCCCAGAAGGCGTTCATGTTCAGTGCGCCTGTCGCCACGCCAAGACCCGTAAAGATCGCGTTTTCCAGACGGATCGTATCAGCGACATGGTTGAAATCGGTGATGCGGTCGATGTTTGTGGTCGCCAGTGCCGTGTTGAACACAAAGGCATCCGCGCCTGCGCCGCCCGTCAGCGTGTCATTGCCCGCGCCGCCGTTCAGGGTGTTTGCGGCCGTATTTCCGGTGATGGTATTGGCTGCCGTATTGCCCGTGCCTGCCGCGGCAAGACTGCCGGTCAGTACAAGACGTTCCACATTTTCGGCAAGCGTCACGGTGATGGCGGATTGCACCGTATCCGTGCCACCGCCCGCGAATTCGACGACCACATCGCCGGTGCCGAAAACATAGGTATCATCGCCGCCAAACCCGATCAGCGTGTCGGCCAAGAGCCCGCCGTCGATGCGGTTGGCGGCGTCATTGCCGGTGATGCGGTTGGCCAGAGCGTTGCCGGTCAGGTTGGCCGCAGCAGAGCCGAGCAGTGTCAGATACTCCACATTCGTGGCCAGCGCATGGGTCACGCGGGTCAGGGCGGTATCCGCGCCGGCCCCCACGCCTTCAATCACTGTCACACCAGCGCCGACCATGTAGATGTCATCGCCCGCGCCGCCCGCCAACGTGTCGAGGCCGCCGCCCCCGATCAGAGAGTTGGTCGCCGCATTGCCCGTGATGACGTTATCGCCCGCGTCGCCCGTGCCGTCGATGGCGGCAGTTCCGGTCAGCATCAGGTTTTCGATGTTCTGGAACATCAGCAAGGACGTGGAAATGCTGCGCTGCACGGTATCGCGGCCCTCGGCCGTGCCGTTCAGTTCGATGATCGTATCCTGCGCATCGGCGATATAAGTGTCATCGCCACCGTTCCCCGCCATCGTATCGGCCCCGGCACCGCCATTCAGCGTGTCATTGCCGTGGTCTTCGTCAGGCAGGCCGTCATCGCCTGTCAGAGTGTCGTCGCCCGCGTCGCCTGAAATGCTGTCGGCATTATCGCCACCATTGATCACGTCGGCATCGTTGCCGCCTGACACCGTGTCATCATCGGCGCCGCCGTTCATCGTATCTGCGCCGTCACCCCCCGATGCGCTGTCATTGCCAAAGCCGCCGTAGACATAGTCAGTGCCTGCGCCGCCTGACAGAGTTTCCGCATTATCGCCGCCGTTGACGGTATCAAAGCCGCCACCGCCGTTCAGCACGTTCAACCCGGCACCGCCGGACAAGTTCTCGTCTGACGCGTTCCCGGTCAGCGTGTCGTTCCCATCGCCGCCAGTATAGGTCTGGGACGCGGTGTTGACGTAGGTGTTCGCCGCAGTGAAGTTATCGTTAAAGATACTGCCGTTGAAGGCGACAGAGGAATACGACTCCGGACCAAAGGTCATCCCGCGCCAGGTCAGGCCCGAAAGGTCGATGGTGATAGCGGCATTGGCTGTAATGGTTTGCAGATCATTGATCTGCGTGACACCCGGCGCTGTCAGGACACTCGCCCCGTTCGTGAGGGTGATCGACCCTGGCAGCGACCCCAGCCGGATCGTTACAGCCTCGATCCCTTGGGGGGCCTGCGGCATGACGCTGATGTTCTGGTGCGCGCTGTTGAGATTGATTTGCAGGGTATCGGTGCCGTCGCCGC
>JANNBG010000474.1:0-11578 GCA_031385205.1 Rhodobacterales bacterium | reverse complement strand
CACCGAATCGACCCGCCCGCGCGGAAAAGGTCGTCCGCGCACCAGCGAGACAGCGGCGCCTTCGCTTGTTGAAATCCTGAACCTGATCCGCAGCGAACGCGCCACGACCCGCCAGGCGTTGGAGCGCGAAAGCGAGTTGGGGCGGGCCGTAGTGGCGGATCGGCTGCAGTTGCTTTCGGATCTGGGCCTTGTCGACGAGTCGGAACTGGGGCATGCCACCGGTGGGCGGGCACCGCGCCTCGTGCGCTTTTCGGCCCGGCGCGGACTTGTCCTGGTGGCGACATTGGACCAGACGGCCATTGGCGTTGGCGTTGCGGACCTGTCGGGCAACCTGATGACCGAACACCATCAGGCTGCAGACCTGACAGCCCCCGCCTCGCAGCTTGCCGGGCGGCTGGCGGCCTTGTTCCACTGGTGTATGGAGCGTCATGCCGCACCAACCGGGCTCTGGGGCATCTCGCTGTCAGTGCCTGGCACGGTTCCCCTGCAAGGGGATGGCGCCTTCATGACAGCGACGCCCCCCGTTCTGCCCGCCTGGGAGGATTTCCCCCTGGTCGAGACCCTGACCCGTCAGTTCGGCGTGCCCGTCTGGTTGCGATCCAGCGTGGAAACCATGACCATGGGCGAATTGCACGCCGGGGCGGGCCATGGCCTGCGGTCCATGTTGTTCATCAAGGTCGGGCGCAGGATCGGCGCGGGGATTGTCTGTGACGGACAGCTTTATCGCGGCGCACAGGGGGCGGCTGGCCTGATCGGGGCGCTGCCTGTTACCTCGGGTGGGGTGACTGGCACGCTGGACATGATGGCAGGGTCCGACATGATCCAGCGCGAAGGCCGCGCGGCGGCCCAGTCTGGGCGCAGTCCGGTTTTGGCCGATCTCATGCGTCGCGGCAGCGAGATCACCCCCATCGAGGTCTCACAGGCCGCGCAGATCGGTGATCCCGCGGCTGCGGCGATCCTGTCGACCTCCGGCCATCTGATCGGGCAAGTTGTGGCCACCCTGGCCAATGCGCTGAACCCCGATCTCATCGTGCTGTCGGGCATGCTGGTGCAGACCAATGACATTCTGCTCGCAGGGATTCGCGAGGCCGTCTATCGCGCCTCCCACCCGCTGGTGACGCGCGATCTGCGCATCATCCGGTCGCAGATGGGAAGCTCGGCGGGGTTGGTCGGCGCGGCGCGCGTGGCATCCGAGGCACTTTTCGCGCCCGCATTCCTGAAGGATTGGATCATTCAGGGCAAACCGACCCAGCATCCGGATTTCGCCGCCTTTCGCGCGCGCATAGATCGGGCCGAAAACCCGCAAACAATCCCACAGAGGAGCGCACCGTGACGATTTCCGGGCTTGGCCCCCATGGCGAACGCGCCGCCCCCCCCGAAAGGGTCAGCCTGCTGCCCGAAGACAGCGCGGCGGCGCGCGCTGCCGGGCTGCGGGTGGCCGTCGTTTTGCATACGCTGAACGGCGATTGGACCAGGTTGCAGGTGTCCGGCATGCTCGGCATCTTTGGCGACTGCGGTGTCGTTGTGACTGAAGTGGTCGATTGCGGGTTCTCGGCGGATCGGCAGGTTGCCGAACTCGACCGCCTGATCCGGATGAAACCCGATGCCATCGTCGCCTTGCCGGTGGCCAATGAACAGGTCGTGGCCGCCTTCAAACGGGTTTCTGCAGCGGGCATTCTTTTGGTTCTGCTGGAAAGTGTGCCGACCGGCCTCTTGCCCGGCTCGCATTATACCTCGTTGGTATCGTCTGACAACTTTGGTCTTGGCAAGATGGCGGCGGCTGGCCTTGCACCACATCTGCCCCAAGGCGCTGCGGTGGGTGTGCTTGGCTTTGCCGCCGATTTCTTCGCCACCAACGAGCGCGAGATCGCCTTTACCACCTGGATGCAGACGCAAAGGCCAGACGTGCAGACCCATGTCCGTCGGTTCGGTGCGGTCGAGGAAGCGGCCGATCTGGCAGAGCGGATGATTGCGGAGCATCCCGCGATCTCGGGGTTCTTTGTGGTCTGGGACACGCCCGCCATCGCGGTGGCGGCCCGGCTTCACACCACAGGCCGCGTGCTTGCGATGGCAACGGTCGATCTGGGCGAAGATGTCGCGATTGCTCTGGCCGCAGGGCAGCCTTTCGTCAGCGTGGCTGCCCAGCAGCCCTTTCAACAGGGCGTGGTCGCCGCCAGAACGACGATCCTTGCCCTTTTGGGCCGCACGATTCCGGCCTGGATCGCCCTGCCCGGGGTTGCCGTTACGCGCGACAATGTGGCCGACAGTTTCCAGATCATCTGGCGAAAGCCCGCCCCGCGTGAGGTGCTGCGCCTGCTCGGCCTGACACCGTGACGACACGCGTCGGATGATACGGCAGCGATGTTTTTCAGGCGGCATACCTGTCTCATGGTGCCCGCCATTTAACATGAGCGGCTATCCGGACCAAAACCGCCGCAGGTCTGCCACCACATGAACCGTCGTTCCATAGACAAAGATGCGTCTTGACCCGTCCTAAGTCAGGACTGTTGGATCGCGCCCTGCGGCTTGATCCCGGCAAGCGATATTGTCGATGATCCGACGGACAGCCAGGCAATGTCCGCCTGATCCAGCTTTTGCAAGGCCGGATCGCTGCGTTCCCACATCGCCTTCATCAGCAACGCAAAGGGTGAGGACACCTCCAGAAACTCCGTCCGCCGGTCCAGCGTCTAGGCGTCCAGTTCCGTCCCCGCATCCGCCCCGTCAAAGACTGCCTCAAACGCGTCTACCAGCCGGTCCACATCCATGATCCCCCCCGTCAACCCGCGCCCGCCGCAGGGGTTGCAGATATGGGCGGCGTCGCCTGCAAGCACAATCCGGCCCACGTTATAGGTGGGCGCGGTCCGTTCACGCACCCGGTAGGGTGCCCATGATTTGATCTCGAAGGGCTCATCCGTCGGCATGATCCGTTTGTAATGCCCCGGAATGCGCGCAAAAACTTCGTCATGCGAGATGTCGGGATCTTCCGGGAACGTCACCCGCCACAGCCCGTCTTTGTCCGTGTTGATCTTGGCCACCAGCCCCCAGACCGGGCCGGAGCAGATCATATGCACATTCTTCCAGCCATGTTTGGTGAAATCAAAATAGACATTGGTGGCAATGAACCGTTCGGGCCATGTGAACCCCTCAAACTCGAGGTTGAGCAGCCGGCGGGTGGTCGATGACGCGCCGTCGCAGCCGATCACATCATCGGCGGTCAGGGTTTGCGGGCCATCGGGCGTATCAACCGTGACAGTCGCGCTGGTGTCGTTCTGTGCAATGCCAGCCAGTTAATGGTTGAACAGAACCTGGCTGCCCGGCAACTTTAGCAGGGCCTCCATCGCAATGGCCCCCAGCGCCTCTTGCCCCAATTGCAGGTTATGGGGATGGACCCGGTTTGGTTCGGCCGTGACCGTGTCGATGGTGATCACAAGGTCGTCGTTCGGCCAGACAACGTTGATGTGCCGGTTCTGAATGCCGACCTTCTCTGCCGCGTCCAGAATATCCAGCCGCATCTGGTTGCACCATGCCGGGTCACCCGCCAGACAGCGCGGGCAGTGACCACAGCCATAGATCGGGCTGACCGCGACATGATCGCCCAACCGCAGGTCCGCGACGGCAGCCCCCACCGCCACCACCTCGCCTGCAAACTCGTGCCCCAGCACTGCCCCAGCGCTGATCCCAAAGGTGGCGGGGTCCGTTGTGATGTGCAGATCACTGCCGCAGATGCCACAGACGGCGATGCGCAGCACCGCCTCATCCGCCGCAGGGGTCGGGTCTGGGGCCATGCCAATCCGCAAGGGCTGACCAACCCGATCAAAGAACGCGGCCTTCATTGCCGATCTTCCAGCAATATACGCCTGATCGGAAACCACGGCGCATCAAGGCGTTTGCAGATCAGCCCCCAGACCCCGGTGCGCGCGTAAAGTGCCACCAACAGGGTCAGCACCCCCAGCACCACCAGATAGGCCGCGCCATATTCGCCAAAGTAGCGGTCAGCAAAGAAATCGCCACCATCAGCAACGCCCCAAGCGTCAGCGCGATCTGGCCAGACACCGTTTGCCTGCGAACCAGTGGCATGATTTCCGCCCCAATATGCCTTACGGGCGCAGCGCAAGGATCATCAGAAACACCAGATGCCCCACAAGTATCCCGAACCCCGGATTGATCCGGAACCCGATAGCCTGCGAGATGCCCAGCACCATGGCCCCGATGAACGCCCCCCAGATCGACCCCAAGCCGCCGATGACGCCCACAAGGCGCGGCCAAACCGGGTAAAGCGCAGCAAGGTATCAAGACCGCCGGTCAATGCGATGGCTACGATCAGCACGATGATGGGCAGCACGCCCAGAAAGATACCGCCGATTTCAACCGATTGCGATTCTATCCCCCCGCCCGGCAAGGTGCGGGTATCAGCGGAGCAGATTGGCAGCATCAGGTTTTGCAGCGCAATAGACAGCCCGAACGTGGCAATCAGCGATGGCAAGGGATCATCACCCACCACCTTGTTCAGCACCAGCTTTTGCAAACTCCAGCCGATAAACGCCGCCAATGGCACCAGCATACACAGCACCGCCACTGAGCCCACGCCCAGCCAGCCCGACAGTGAAATCCCGATCAGCGCCAGCAGGACCACCAGATCGCCATGCGTGATATTCACATTCCGCATCACGCCAAACATCAACGCCATGCCAAGCGCATATTGTGCATACATGCCCCCCAGCAGCGCACCTTGGATCAGCGCATCAATCCACTGCATGGCCAGCCCCAAAATATGCCGCCGAGATCGCGTCACGGTCGATGTCTTTAGACTGCCCCTGCAGCGTGAACCGCCCTTCCAGCATGCAATACAGCCGGTCGGAGGCGGACTTGGCCAGGCTCACATCCTGTCCGACCAAAATCATTGCGGTGCCTGCCGCGGTTATTTCCGGCAAAGCGGCATAAATCTCGCGGATCACCTTGGGGGCCAAACCCAGCGAAATCCCGTCGCACAGCAAGACCCGTGGCTGGCACAACAGACCCCGCCCGATGGCCACCATCTGTTGTTGGCCGCCAGACAGGCTTTCCACCGGCGTGCGGCGTTTGTCGCGCAAGATCGGGAACAGCGTATAAATGCGGTCAAGCGACCAAATGGCAGGACCAGCCTTGCAAGCATGATCCATCGCCACGCGCAGATTATCCTTCACTGACATGCCCGCAAACAGCCGACGCCCTTCGGGCACCATCGCCAGCCCTTTTTGCACCATCAGATGCGGTGGTTGGCCCCCTGCCGATTTGCCATCGAAACGGACCATATCAGGGACAACCGGCAAAAGCCCCATGATCGCCCGCAGCAGGGTGGATTTCCCCGCGCCATTCGCCCCGATCAGGGCCACGACCTCGCCCGCATGCAGTTCAAAATCCAGACCAAACAGCGCCTGAAAATCGCCATAGCGCGCGACCAACCCATGGGAGGATAGGATCGCCGTCATCCTTCAATCCCCCCATAGACGCGCTTGACGTCGATGTTGTTAATCACATCCCGCGGCAAGCCTTCGGCGATCTTTTCGCCAAAATTCAAGACCAGCATCCTGTCCGCCACCGCCATGATCGCGTGCAGCACATGTTCGATCCAGACGATCGTCACCCCCCGGTCACGACTACGGCGCACCAAACCGGCCAGAGCTTTGGACTCCCCGTCTGTCAATCCACCCGCAATTTCATCCAGCAGCAACAGCTTGGGGTCCGACGCCAAAGCGCGCGCCAGTTCCAGCCGCTTGCGGTCCAAAAGGGTCAACGCCCCTGCAGGTGTGTTCGCCTTGTCCAGTAATTCGCACTCTCGCAGAATGCCTTGGCAAAACGCATAACTGTCACGCTCCGTGCGCCCCCCGCCGAACATCGTGGCGACCAGCAGGTTTTCAAAGGTGGTCATGCCGCCGTAAGGTTTGGGGATCTGATAGGTCCGGCCAATGCCCAGTTTGCACCGCTGGTATGGCGGTTCGGCACGCAAGGTATGCCCCGCAAAGGTAAGCCCCCCTGCATCATTGCGCAAATCGCCGCTGATCAGGTTGAACAGCGTGGTCTTGCCCGCGCCATTCGGCCCCAGAATTCCCAACACCTCGCCCGCACGCACATCAAAGCTGACATCATGCAGAACGCGGACGGCACCAAAGGATTTGCTCAGACCGGTGGCCTGCAACAAAACGTCGCCGATGGTGCCGTCCAGAGCCATTATCAGCTGATCAAAGCCATTGGTTGTTCCGGCTCCATCAGATCCGAGACTGGGTTATCAACGATCTTGAGGTCATAGGTGAACTTTTCGCCGGTCACCCATTGCCCGCCAAACACCGGGGTTTTGCAGATGTTCTGATGTGGCCCTGCGCCAAACTTGATCGGGCCGACCAGCGTGTTCAGGTCTGTTGCAACCATCGCATCGCGGTTGGCCACGCGGTCCAGCGGGTTGCTGGACCGCTTCAGAATAGCCAGCGCCACTTCCCAGATCGCATGGCTATAGCCCAAGGGCTGCGTCGATTGACGCCCGGTTTCCGTTTCCAATTGATCGGCCAGTTCGCGGCCTGTTTTGCCCGTCAGTGACGATTTGAACGGGTAGGCAGGCGTCCGCCAGACTTCGGACGACATGCCATTGCCCAACGGCCCCATCGCCTCGATCCCCGACGGGAACAACAAGGCCGCAGCCACCGTCACGGCCTTGGGCTTGTAGCGCTGCTGATTGGCCTGTGTCGCAAAGGTCTTCAAATCGTCCGGATAGGTGATCCCACCGATGATATCGCAGCCTGCCGCCTTGAATTCCGCAATCAGCGCGGTGAAGTCATTGGTGCGCGGCTGGACAAAGCCTGGCGTGGTGACCTCGTATCCAGCCGCCAACGTTGGCACCGGCAAGCCGTAATCCGTGTTGCCCCAGGTTTCGCCATCCGCATTCTGCGGGAACAGCATCCCGACCGTCTTGTTCGTCTCCATCGAATTCCACAAGCCCACAAAGGTGCCAAGCGCATCCTCCAGCCCCCAGAAGAAATGGTAGGTTCAGTTGAACGGCTTTTCCGCCCCGCCACGCGGCATGACGAACGCTTGCCAAGGTGACGCTGTTGAAATGCACGGCACTTCGTTCAGTTCGGCCTGATCGGCCACCGGGTTGATGACATCAGTGGTCGATGCCGGGATCATCAGGTGGATGCCGTCGTTCAGGATCAGGTCGCCCACCCGTTCTGCCGCCTTGTTCGGGTCCGACTGCGCATCGCGTTCCAGAATTTCCACGTCATATTTCTGGCCGCCAACATCCAGCCCGTCAGCCAGCAGCGCCTCGATCTGCGCCACCGCAAAGCCATCGGTTTCACCGAACAATGACAGCGGGCCAGTGGCCGGGGTGACAAAGCCGATCTTGATTGTGCCCGCACTTTGGGCCCGCGCCATGACCGGAAAGGTCAGCGAGAACGCCCCGGCACCGCCGGATTTCAGGATTGTGCGGCGCGACAATTGCGTGGTGCCGTAGATGGTCATGGTCATGGTCATGATATCCTCCCTGATACCTTTCGTTCTTGGTTGTGTTGGTTCGAAAAGCGCAGCAGCGACCCGCCGTCGATGACCATTTCTGCGCCCGTCACAGAGGATGACGCGGGCGAGGCGAGGGAGAGCGCGATCCCTTTGATCTCATCAGGCTCCGCAATCCGGCCCATCAGGGTCTGCGTTTCAAACGCTTTGCGATCCACCGGGTTTTTCAAACGTCCGCCAGCGATGTTGGTCACAAACGGGCCGGGGGTGATGGCATTGACCTGAATGTTGAACGCGGCCAGCTCCATCGCCATATGCCGCACCAGATGGCTGACAGCCATCTTGGCGGGCATATCGGGCGTGCCCGCGATGGCCTCGCTGCAGCGCGCCGCGATAGAAGATGTGGCGATGATCCTGCCCCCACCCGTCGCCTTCATGTGCCGCGCGGCCAGCTTGATCGTGTTGAAGATGGCGGTCAGGTTGGTGTCGATCACCTTATCCCGGTGATGGTCATCCAGGTTTTCAATAGCACCTTCCGGGTTACGCGTGTTTTCCGTGGTCAGAAATCCGGGGCCTGCATCCTGCTGACCCGGCTGGGGTTCAAGGCCGGGGCCAGCGATGCCGCATTTGTGCAGGCAGCCTGGCCCAATCTGGACATTGGCGATGCCTTCACCGCCGGAACCCGGTTGCACACGGTCAGCGGAATTGTCCGCGTGGAAACCTTGCACAATGATTTCGACTTTGCCAAAAAGCGGTTCTCCGGCGAGTTTCTGCGGCATGACAGCGTCGAGGCCAGCGAACATGTCGCACAGCACGGGCAATCGCAGGGGCCGGTGTGCTGGGCACAGCTTGGCTATGCGTCGGGCTATGCCAGCCATTTCTTCAACATGCTGATTGTCTACAAGGAAACCCAATGCGCCGCCGCCCGCCATAAACACTGCCGGGTCATCGGCAAACCTGCCGACGTCTGGGGGGCTTCAGACCCCCTGATGTGATCTTGTTCCGCGACCATATCCAGGGCCGCGCTGCGCCGCTGCGCCCGATTGCGCCCCCTGCACAAGCGACAGGTCTGCCCACACTTGACGCGCGGATCCTCGCCCCGGTCATGACCCAGTTGGACCATTTGCGTGCGACCCGTCCTCCCGTTCTGATCTGTGGTCCGGCGGGCACGGGCAAGCACGTTGAAGCGCGGTATCTGGCGCAAAAACGGCATGCTGCATCGGCTGACCCCAACCAGCTGGTCTGCGCCGGGCTTTCGGTGGATGCGCTGGATCAGGCGCTTTTGGCTGACGCGAAATCCACGGGCCGCGCCAAAACCGCACCGCCCCAAAGCGTGATTTTCGTTGGGGTCGCGGCATTGCCCCCCACCACCCTAACCCGCCTGATCCAGCACCTGGACGCCGCACAACGCGACCCGCGTCTGCCCGGCATCATCGCCATAACCCGCCTTGCGCCACACGCGCTGCGCGCCTGTCCCGGCTTTGACACCGGGCTGTTCCTGCGACTGGCCGCCAGTCCGATTGCCCTGCAACCCCTTGCTGCACCGCGCACGGATATTGGCGTCATGGCACAGCTTTGCCTTGACCAGATGACCCTACGTTGCAACGCAAAGGCCGTCACACTGTCAGCCCCAGCCATTGCCGAAATTGTGAAAACAGATCTGCCCGGAAATCTGGTGGAACTGGACCACTGGCTCTTGGCCACCGTCCTGTCAGGGCAGGACATCACGCCCACAACGCTGCGCGCAGCAAGGCGCGGGTCCGGACAGGATGGCACCTTGCGCGCCGATCTGCACGACACGGGGCTGGCCGATTGGATCGGCGGCAGACTTGCAGGTGATGGGCTTGATCTGAACGCGGTCGAACATCAGGTCCTGACCGCTGCCGTCGATCAGGCGCGCGGAACCCTGACGGCTGCTGCCCGCCTTGTTCGCCTCTTACGCCCGCAACTGGCCTACCGGATGGACCGCGCGCGCAAAGACGGCGCATGACACCCTGCTGCTATGCCGCCAACCCCAAAATCGCCCGCGCTTGCGCCACCGTCGCAACCGGCCGCGCGTACTTGCCGCACAGATCAACCACGCGCTGCACCAATGCGGCGTTTGACGGGGCCAAAGTCTCGCGGTCCAGCCGCAGGTTATCTTCCAGCCCCGTGCGCGTGTGCCCCCCCGCCGCCACGCACCATTCATTCACTTCCGTCTGGTGCCGCCCGATGCCCGCCGCGCACCATTCCGCATCCGGCAGCAAGCGGTGCATCGTGCGGATGTAATAATCAAACACATCGCGGTCAGCAGGCATCGCGTTCTTCACACCCATCACGAACTGCACATACAGCGGCCCCGCCAACCGCCCATCCACAGCCATCGCCGCCGCCTGATGGATATGCGACAGATCGAACGCCTCAATTTCGGGCTTCACACCATAGGTCTGCATCTCAGCCGCCAGCCAATCCACCAGATCGGGCGGGTTTTCATAGACGCGGGTGGGAAAGTTGTTGGACCCCACCGTCAGCGACGCCATATCCGGGCGCAGGCCAAGCATTCCACCACGTTCCCGCCCTGCCCCGGACCGCCCGCCTGTGGAAAACTGCACGATCATGCCGGGGCAATGGGCGCGCAAGCCCTCCATCAACCGTGCGAACTTTTCCGGGTCGGAACTGGGTGTTTCGTCATCATTGCGCACATGGCAATGCGCGATGGCGGCCCCCGCCTCGAACGCCGCATGCGTGCTTTCGATTTGTTCGGCAATCGTGACGGGCACCGCGGGGTTATGCGATTTGCGCGGCAATGACCCGGTGATGGCCACGCAGATGATGCAGGGTTTGGTCATACGGGGGCCAATGTGAAATCATACTCCAGATCGAAATAGGGCCCTTCAAAAGCGGGCCCTTCGGTCACGGGCCGGAACGTTGCCATCAGGCTTTCCTTCACCCCAAACACTGCGTCCGACCGGATGTAGGGATCGTCGGGGTCAAACACATGCGTCACCAGCCGGCCGTAACCTTTGGCCTCAATGATGTAATGCAGGTGCGCCGGGCGGTACGGGTGGCGCCCGAGTGCCGCCAGCAGCTTGCCCACGGTGCCATCAGCGGGAATGGGATAGAACTTCGGCTTCACCGCGCGGAACGAATAGGCCCCGTCCGCCCCGGCGCGAAACACGCCGCGCAGGTTGAAATCGGGCTGGATGCCCTTTTGCTGCACGTCGTAAAAGCCTTCGTCATTGGCCTGCCAGACGTCAATCTTGGCCCCGGCAATCGGGTTGCCTGCAATATCCAGAATGCGCCCATGCACGAACATGGCCTCTCCCTTCTGGTCCAGACAGATATCTGCGCCCATCGGCATTTCGGGTGCGTCGGGCACATGGAACGGCCCCAGAACCGTGCTTTCCGACGCGCCAGATGGTTTGCGGTTGTTGATCGCATCCACCAGCATCGACACGCCCAGCACATCCGACAAAAGGATAAATTCCTGTCGCCAGTCGGTGCAGGCCTGCCCGGTTTGCGTCAGAAACATGATGGCGTCGAACCATTCCCCTTCCGTCGGCTCGATCTCTTTCACCGCCTCGTGCAGCTTGCGCGTGATCACTTCCATCACCGCCTTCAGGCGCGGGTTTATGGCCTTTGCGTTGCGGTCGGTGACCACTTTGGCCGAGGTGTCTTCGGTAAAAAACCCGCTCTCGTGTGTGCCAATTTCCATGGATCAATGCCCCAGAATGCTGTGCAGAACGCGGGCGAGGTCGCCCTGCGGGTTATCCGTCATTGCAGGCGCGCGCCATGCCACATGGTGATCTGGCCGCACCAGCAGACAGCCCGCATCGGCAATTTCCGATGCCCGTGCCCAATCACCCGTATGGTCTGCAATCGCACAGCGCGGCCCGATTTTATGCGTGCGGATCGGCAGGCCCAGCGTCGCACTCAACGCCTCTGCCGCCGCTATCCAAGCGTCCCCACCAATGCCCGTCAGCAGCGTAAACTGCCCATGCCCGCACAGATCCAGCGTGGAATGCTTGCCACCCTGCGCATCGAACACCCACACATGCGGCAGCCGCGCGCCGGGCCATGTGGTGGGCGCATAGTGCAACTCGCGGTCCTGCACATA
>JANNBG010000463.1:0-1529 GCA_031385205.1 Rhodobacterales bacterium | reverse complement strand
GACGCGTTCGGCGTTGAAGGACCGTTCTGTCGTCAGGGGCACGCTATCCTCGATCAGGGCTTTGCCGTTGGCATAAAGGCGAAACCAGTTGTCGACCCACATCTCGGCGATGATCGGGGTGGTGCCGGGCGTGGCGAGAGTGGTGTCATGCACGGGTGATGACCCTTGGGCCAAGGCTGGCACGGTGGCCAGCATCCCCATGACACAGCCTAGGTATCTCAAGGTCATTTGCGCGGCCCTTTCTGTTGACTGATGCCTTAACGCAGCCCACAGGACGTTCCGTCGCCTGTGATGTGCGGATGCGCTGTTCAGTCTTTTTGCACGACGGTCCAATCCAGACCAAACCGCGCGAGGTCTTTGCGCAGGCGGGCGGCGGCGCGTGGCGGTGAGGCTTGGGGCCATACTCCCGGCTCGGGCGTTCCATCGGGTTGCCCGGCAATTCAGGCCAGTCTTCTCAACGTCAGATATGCGGCATGTGAGGGGCCGCTTATGCCTGTTCGTCCGAAGCACCATTGCGGATGCCGAAAGCCTGAATCTTGCGATAGAGTGTTGGGCGCGAAATGCCGAGGGCAAGGGCGGCCTTGCTGATGTTGCCGTGGAACTTGACCAGGGACGTCTCGATCAGCATGACTTCGGCATGTTTCAGGGACACGGCACTGGCCAGCCGTTGTTCCTGTGCAATGTCAGGTGCCCCCGTCGGGGCTTTTGCGACCGCCGGGGTGGTGACTTCACGCGGCAGGTCCGACAGCGCGACATGCCGCGATTTCGCAAGATAGTGCAGGCTGGACATGACATTGCGCAATTCGCGCACGTTGCCGGGCCAGAGATGCGCCATAAGCGCGTCTTGTACATCGGGGGCCAGCACCAGCAAACCGCGCCCGGTTTCAGCGGCAATCTTGCGGTTATAGTGTTCTGCGATCAGCAGGATATCCTCGCCACGCGCCCGGAGGGGCGGAATTTTCAGAATGACGGTGCTGAGGCGGTAAAACAGGTCACGCCGGAACCGCCCGGCTGCAACCTCATCCAACAGCACGCGGTTGGTCAGCGACATGACCCGCAATGATGGCTCGGACTGATCGGGGCCGCTCAGGCTGGTGAGGCGTTCTTCCAGCACGCGCAACAGGAAAGGCTGCACATCCGCGGGCAATTCGCCGATTTCATCCAGACAGAGGGGGGCAGAAAGGCCGCGTTCAAGCGGGTGCAACAGCCCGTTGGCAAACATCTGTGGCGTCATCGCACCGCAATTGATGGCACCAAACGGCGACGCGCAGTCGGATTTGATCTGCGAATGGATCAGGCGGGCGAAGAGTTCTTTGCCAACGCCGGTTTCACCTTCTATCAGCGTGGGGGTGTTGACGCCTGCGATGCGGTTGACGGTATCCAAGGCCTCAAGAATCGCGTCACTTTTGCCGACGATCTTCAGGTCTGTACCGGGAACAATCACACCTGGCAGGGTTAGAACGGGCTTTGGTACCAGACGCTGAAACGCCGGATGCGCCGGTTTGAAGACCAGTGCGGCGCCTTTGACT